>JAQWTK010000008.1 GCA_029242705.1 Gammaproteobacteria bacterium
ATTCCCTACTGCTGCCTCCCGTAGGAGTCTGGGCCGTGTCTCAGTCCCAGTGTGGCTGATCATCCTCTCAGACCAGCTATGGATCGTCGCCTTGGTAGGCCTTTACCCCACCAACAAGCTAATCCAACGCAGGCTCATCCAGTAGCGCAAGGTCCGAAGATCCCCTGCTTTCCCCCATAGGGCGTATGCGGTATTAATCCGAGTTTCCTCGGGCTATCCCCCTCTACTGGGCAGATTCCTACGCGTTACTCACCCGTCCGCCGCTCGACGCCTGGAGCAAGCTCCATCGTTTCCGCTCGACTTGCATGTATTAGGCCTGCCGCCAGCGTTCAATCTGAGCCATGATCAAACTCTTCAGTTTAAGTTTGATAAGTGGCAACCGTTTTACTACTGCCGGTAATGCTTTACCCGACAAAAACAACAACCACAAAAGTTATGCTCAAAGATTACAAACTACTGTGTTGCTATATCCCTTAATTAACAAAGAATGTAACAACGCCTATATTCAATAAATGAATAAACGCAGTTGCTTACTTTGAAAAGGTCTTAACGATTTTTTTATCTACCAAAGTAAATAATAAAAAGACCAAGACCTAATTAATTAGATCTCTTACCCAAAAAGCAAGCACCCACCTCTATTGCTTAATCCACTTTTTTAAAGAACAATATAACCTGTGCCTAATGACACAAAGCCGGCGTATTATACGTGCGTGGAGCTGTTTAGCAAGGAATAAACGAAGGAATTTCTATAAAATAATACTATTTAGAATAAGCGGTAAATCTAGCCCCTAAATTTAATCAAATAGTTAAGTTAATTTAACCAAATGGAAAAGCTTTTTACCTCTTTTAATAACAAAATACTTACCATTAAGCGCATTATTCGCAGTAAGGTCGAAATCGACCGACTGAACTGACAAGCCATTAACACTAACAGCATTATTTCCGATAAATTCTCTTGCCATTTTTTTTGATTTTGCTAACTCTGTAATTACAAGCGCCTCAACAATATCTATAGACACACCTTTGACATCGCTGCAAGGCAAGCCATCTAACTCTAATTGAGCCAGATCCTGAGTAGTAAATTTAGAAATATCGCCCGAAAAAAGTCCTTCACTAATCCTCTTCGCAGCAATTAGACCCTCCCTGCCATGAAGAAGCTCAGTAACTTCCGCGGCCAAAACCCTCTGAGCTTCTGGCCTAGCTTGAGACTCTTGGTCGCACTTTTCTATTTCACGAATTTCGTCAGGGGTAAGGAATGTGAAATACTTTAGATACTTATATACATCTAAGTCCGCTACATTTAACCAAAATTGATAGAACGCATAAGGCGAAGTCTTGAGAGGGCTTATCCAGATTGTGCCCTTTTCAGTCTTACCAAATTTGGCTCCATCCGCCTTTGTCACTAGAGGGGTCGTTACCCCAAAAACTTGATTACGGTGCATGCGCCTAGCTAGATCGATACCGCCAGTAATATTGCCCCACTGATCGTTCCCACCGACCTGTACCGTACAGCCATAGCGTTTATTTAACTCGGCAAAATCAAATGACTGCAACAACATATAACTAAATTCCGTATATGAGATCCCATCCCCATCCCGATCAATACGCTGCTTGACCGACTCTTTTTGGATCATAGAATTAACAGAAAAATGTTTGCCGATATCGCGAAGAAAGGTTAATAAGTCAAAGCCTCTTGTCCAGTCTAGGTTATTCACTAATTCAGCAGAATTTTCTCCACAGTCAAAGTCCAAGAATTGAGCCAGCTGTGGCTTTAATCTCTCTACCCAATCTTCAACTATATCCTCTGAGTTCAGTTGCCTTTCAGAAGCTTTAAAACTAGGGTCTCCAATCAACCCGGTCGCACCGCCAACCAGAGCAATCGGCTTATGTCCCGCCATTTGAAATCGTTTAAGCACTAGCAAGGGCACTACACTACCAATATGAAGACTCTCAGCAGTTGGATCAAAACCACAATAAACTGCTCGACTGCCTTCCGCTAAATGGGCTCTTAGCTCATCTCCACCGGCCAGCTGCGAAACAAGCTCTCGACCCTCCAACTCTGTGATTATGTCTTGACTCAAAATGGCCGCCAATTAACCCTAAATAAGTAACAAAACTAACAATTTTATTGATTTCGCCGACCCAATCAGAAGACTATGTGAATTCGTCATGATCAAAAGCCTAAATTCTACACCAGAAAGCTACCAAACGTGCGCCAATGGAATAAAAAGCTCTTTGAAATGATAAATTACTTGTTATAGGTTTCGTTTTCTCATGCAACAACGATGGTAAAGATAATAACACCTTATGATGATGGAAATTCTTCAAGCCAGTCGACAATTTGTGGGGAAATATTATCCCCGCAGCCATCTATATGTGGCTGGTTCTGTGTTGGGGCTTGCAATTGTCTTAATTGCAATGCCGGGAGAAGATAAAGGACCAGTCCCCTCAAATGATGCCCAACAAATAACTATTCCTATCCCCTTACTAGACCATGAGTTACAAGAATCAAACGAACTCATTGCCACTATAAATTCTGGCAAGTCTTTGATAGAAGAGATAGCTCCCCAAATTAGCACATGGCAAAATTTTGAAATTAAGAGCGGGGATAATCTTTCGAATATTTTTGCCAAAGTAGGACTCTCAGACCAAGATTTATTTCGCGTCTTAAACAGCAATAAAGAGGCTGAAATACTCAATAATATCTACCCTGGCTATCAATTAGACTTCCTAATTCCTAACGAAGGAAGGCTCGAACAATTGCGTGTTCTAAAGTCACCGCTTGAAGGATATCTGTTTACACGTGAGAACAATAATTTTAAGGTCGAAGAGATTGAAAGGGCAGCACAACTTCGCCCCGCCTTTAAAGTCGGAGAGATTACAGATAGTCTTTTTATGGCAGGGCAACGTGCAAAAATACCAGCTGCTCACCTTATGGAAATGGCAAATATTTTTGGCGGCGTTATCGATTTTATTTTAGATCCAAGGGTAGGCGACCAATTCAGCATTCTATATGACGAACAATACCTAGATGGTGAATTTATAGGCAATGGCGAAATACTTGCAACAACATTCATTAATCAAGACAAAACTTTTACCGCGGTTCGATATGTAAATCAGCTAGGTGAAGTAGGGTACTACTCACCAGATGGAGAAAGTATGCGCAAGGCTTTTTTGCGTAACCCACTCGATGTATTCCGAATAAGTTCAAATTTTAATCCTCGCCGCCGCCATCCAATTTTAAATACAATTCGCGCGCATAAAGGAACAGACTATGCCGCGCCAACTGGCACTCCTATTCGCGCCACTAGTGATGGTCGTATAACGAGAGCATCTCGTTATGGTTCATTTGGAAACCTTGTAATAATTCAGCATGCTGGTAGTTTCGAAACCAAATATGCGCATTTGTCCCGCTTCGGTCGCGGTATTAGTCGAGGGGACCGCGTTCAGCAAGGCGACATTATAGGTTATGTGGGTGCTACAGGTGGAGCCACAGGGCCTCATTTGCATTACGAGTTTTTGGTAAATGGCGTTCATCAAAACCCTCGTACAATTCTTGATAAACTGCCAAAAGCGGAATCGATAGCGCTAAACGAAATGGACAGATTCAAGAATCAAACTGAAAAACTATTAAAGCAGTTCAAAGAATATAACGATTCTCGAACGCTTGAATTAAATCAAAACAACGCTGACTAAATCCGCATAGATGAGAAAAGAATTTTTTATTGGGTTGATATCTGGGACCAGTATTGATGGCGTAGATTCTGCACTAATATCATTTGAAGGCAAAAACCTAAAATTGGTCGCTACGCATTTTGAAGAGTCACAAGAATCACTGAGAGAAGATATTCTTGCACTCAGCGAAGGCGTAGATATTAGTTTAAGTTTACTTGGACAAACAAATATTGCTGTCGGCAAAGTATTCGCATCCGCTGCGCAAAATTTACTTAAAAAAACCGCGCTAAACGCTAAAGACATAAATGCCATCGGGAGCCATGGCCAAACCATATGGCATAATCCAGCCGGCAAAAATCCCTTCACTATGCAAATTGGCGACCCTAACACTATCGCGCAAATGACAGGAATCACAACAATCGCTGATTTTAGACAAAAAGACATAGTGCTTGGCGGTCAGGGCGCTCCTCTTGCGCCACTGCTGCATCGAGAATTATTTCATCATGCCAAATTTGATCGTGTGATAATTAACATAGGCGGTATGGCCAACATAACAGCCCTTCCCTCAAATGATAACTGCTTAGCTTTTGATACTGGCCCAGGTAACGTTCTTATGGATTATTGGGTAGCTAAGCATAAAAAAGTCCGTTACGACAAGAATGGTAGTTGGGGCGAAAGCGGGAAGAGCGATAAGAGCCTATTAAAGTGTTTACTGGATGACCCTTACTTTTGTCTGAATCCACCAAAAAGTACTGGAAGAGAATTATTCAATAAGCATTGGCTAAACAACAAAATTAATGAACATGGTAAAACTATTGAACCTAAGGATCTACAGGCAACACTCTCAGAATTAACAGCAAACTCCATAGCGAACGCAATCAAAAATTTTTGTTCGGCTTCAGAAGTTTATGTTTGTGGCGGTGGCGTGCACAATGGACTTTTAATGAAAAATCTTCAGGCACTTATCCCGAACACCACGATTAAGACAACTCAATGTTTGGGAATTGACCCAGATTGGGTAGAGTCTATTACCTTCGCTTGGATGGCAAAGCAAACCCTAGAAAACAGGAAACTAGATACGACTGCGTTTACAGGTGCTGAAAAATCATCGATCTTAGGCGGGATTTATAAGAGTTAATACTAAATAGAGAAGGATGCACCGCAACCACAGGTTGTTGATGCCATCGGATTTTCAACAACAAAACGCGACCCCTCTAACCCTTCCTGATAGTCGATTTTCGCGCCAACCAGATATTGATAACTCAGCGGGTCCACAAGCAAACTAGCACCCTTATTTTCTATGATAGTGTCGTCTTCTTGCACGTCTTCATCAAAAGTGAACCCATACTGGAATCCAGAGCAACCACCTCCGGTAACGAATACACGAAGCTTTAATTTATCATTGCCTTCTTCCGAGATAAGGGTATGCACCTTATTCGCCGCATTTTCGGTGAATAACATTACCGCGGGCTCTGCTGTCTGGACTACTGACATATTCTCTCTCAACAGGGTTAATCTATTTTAAATCTATTCAAACAATTCAATACCCAATGGATTTGGTCAAGTATTATAAAGGCCAAAAGCAATTATTTGAATAGTTGTTTAACCTTGGTCGTTTTGAACTGTATTACTGTCGAACGGCAATTTTTCCTTCTTCGAAGCTAATCGTTTGTTATTTGTTTGGTTCGATGAGATATGCATCAAATTTCCATTGACCTCCGAACCCATCACCATCTCCATCAGATTATAATAAACGTTGCCAGAAACTACCGCCTTCGCGGCTAACTCAATATGAGTTGTCGACCGAACATCCCCCTGCACAAGACCATTTATTACTGAAGAGGGAACGCATATTTCTCCCTCGACTGATCCTGTTTCAGATATTCGAATTACGGCTGAAGAATCATCTTCAGCATAGATATTTCCCTTAATTCGTCCCTCAACTATCAATTCTCCACTAAAATGTATGTCTCCCACTATTTCAGTAGCTCGCGATATTAAAGTGTCTGCTGGCGCACTCGCCACCTTTGTTTCTTCATTTTTGCTGAACATTTTACTCTCTCCTAAACAATTTTTATTTAGCTAGTTCGTCATGACCCAGCTAAAATTTTGGTCTATTGTCTTTTTAACGGGCTCTGTTTCTACAGCTGCTATATGTACATGATCAGGGGAAAACTCTAGAGGAAGTACTAGTTCTCCCTCAATGATTTGAAAAAACTTAAATCTAAGCTTTATGTCAAGCTTCTCCTGCTCCTTCGAAATATCTTTTAATGGAAGAGTCATAATTTTGCCATTTTTTTCCCCGACCAAATTTATATTGACATAACCCGACAAAAACGTATCACCATCAGCATCTTGCTGTCGCATAGCCAATTTGTATTGATACCGATCAAAATCGTTGGTCGGAGTAATATCCCAACTAGCTATGGTTAATCCAGTGTCATCAACTTCCTCGGATACCACACTACGGTAGTAAGTTATATCTTTTTCAAGAGAAGCTACTTGTTCTCTCAACCGCATTATCGTTTCTTGCACTTCTTCAGTAACCTTCTGATCCATCGCACTAGATCTATCTAGTATGGCGATCTGTTGATTAAGATCCGAATTCTCAGATGCTAACTTTTCGATCTCTTGAACTAATTCTAATTGGTCAACTAGCACTCCTCTCTGAGTAACCAAAGTTTGGTAATACGCGTAAGCAAAACCACCCAATGAACTCGCAACAACTATAAGAGAAAGCGCAATGATAAGAATCGACCGACGACCTGGTCGATGCGGAACGACGACCATCTTTTCTTGTCTACTTCCTTTTACAACATTCGGCATTTATCGTTCTCCGAGCAGCGCCATACCTTAAACTGCTAATTCCTCTAAAGAATTAAAGCCTCATGGTAAGAGAGCTATCCCATCTAAGCCTTCGTTTTCTTTTAGACCAAATAACAAATTCATATTCTGAATAGCCTGTCCGGAAGCCCCCTTAACCAAATTGTCTTCTGCAGATAAGACAACTATCATTCTAGTACTCTCAACATAGTTAACTGAAATTATGCACTTGTTTGAGCCTTTTACATCTCTAGTTGCGGGCAATTCACCTGTTGGAAGCACTTCAACAAATGGTTCACTCACATATCGATCCTCAAACACTGACTGCAATTGTTGTAGCTTCATATCCACACCATCCTTAAGCGGCGCATATAAAGTTGCAAATATACCTCTTATCATTGGTGCCAAATGGGGAATAAAGGTCAAAGACACTTCAGACGCGGAGATAAGATTAAGATGCTCACAGATCTCTGGATGATGTCTATGTCCAGTGACACCATAAGCTTTCATTGACTGCGTCGCCTCACACAAGAGGTAATCTTCTACCGCTTTACGCCCAGCTCCACTCACCCCAGATTTCGCATCAGCTATTAAACGATTGCTGTCGATTAAGTTATTTTCGAGCAAAGGCAGAAAACCTAATTGGATTGCAGTCGGGTAGCACCCCGGCACAGCAATTAACCGTGCGGATCGAATTGCTTCCCGATTCACCTCTGGCAAACCATAAACTGCTTCTTTGACAAATTCTGGACATGCGTGCTCAGTTTTATACCAGCTTTCCCATAGGGCAATATTTTTAATCCTAAAGTCAGCGGAGAGATCTATGATTTTTACACCTGCCTCGATCAGGCTTGGAACAGAGTGCATTGCTACCGCATGTGGAGTCGCGAAAAATACAACATCACATTCCTTCACTAGCGAAGAATCAGCGCCGCTAAATTTCAACTCGATATGCCCACGAAGATTTGGAAAGTGAGAACAAACCATCTGGCCAGCTAATTCACGCGATGTAACAACATGAATTTCAACATCATCTCGCTGGCTCAAAAGGCGGAGCAATTCAACGCCGGTGTACCCCGTTGCTCCTATTATTCCTACTTTAATCAAACTATTCTCCAGAACTTTCAGTTTCAAAAAAGGGTGTGTATCTTAGCCGATTGCAGTAATAATGCAATAAATTTGAGAATTTCTACGCATAAAATCAATAGGTTAGGAAGATGAGCTAATTCGCCAAGACTTCAGTTTTGAGCTGTGGTAGGTTCTGACCCTTCATGAGGAAACGGATATGCTGTGGGTCAAAGCTTTTCATATCATATTTGTAGTCTGCTGGTTTGCGGGCCTTTTCTACTTGCCTAGACTATTCGTATATCACTCTATGAGTGAAGATGAAATTAGTATCGCGCGATTCCAAGTCATGGAAAAAAAATTATTTTGGGCCATTATGACTCCATCCGCCATCGCAGCGATTACCTTTGGTTCGTGGCTCCTTATCGCCAACTGGAACTATTATATGGCATGGTGGTGGATGCATTTAAAATTAGGCTTTGTTGCCTTACTTATTCTGCAGCACATTTATTGTTGGTATTTCATGTTGAAACTTAAAGAGAATTCTTCATATAAGCCTCACATTTTTTTTCGTATATTTAATGAACTACCTGTTATTTCTTTAGTAGTTATCGTAATACTTATTGTGGTTAAACCTTCCTTCTAAAAGTCTTTAGTACCAAAAAATAACCTTTTTACGTTTTTAGAATTCGATATACTTAACTTTTGTAAAGTACGATGCTAGATACTAATAGCCAGTTACTTGAAAAAAATAATCTCTACCGGCAGTTGCTATTAATGAGATCAATGCGAAAATAGTGTCGCCGTTGCCGCTAACCCGAAGAACTAGTGCAGACATAAACGCAGTTTTGCCACTATTTATTTACCTAGGCTAGAAACATACTAATGGATAATTCTGAATCTCAATCTCTATATAAATTAGCTCAACAAGTTATCCCTGGGGGGGTTAATTCCCCAGTCCGCTCTTTTAAGAACGTGGGAGGAAACCCACTATTCTTCAAAAAAGGCGATGGTGCTTATTTATTTGATGCTGACAACAATCGTTATATCGATTACGTCGGAGCTTTCGGCCCTCTTATACTAGGCCATCGTAATAAAGAAGTAGTCACTGCAATAAATACCCAGCTAGAAAAGGGCATCTGTTTCGGGGCGTCAACCGAAGCTGAGGTAGAAATCGCTCAACAAATTTGCCGAATCGTTCACTCCATTGAACAAGTCAGATTAGTCAATTCAGGGACCGAAGCGACAATGAGCGCAATCCGATTAGCCCGAGGTCATACTGGTCGCGATAAAGTAGTGAAATTTGAAGGTTGCTATCACGGCCACGTCGATGGCTTGTTAGTAAAAGCCGGCTCCGGCGCTCTCACTATCGGAGAACCAGATTCGTTAGGCGTACCTAGTGCCTACAGCGACCTAACTCACGTCTTACCATTTAACGATATCGCCGCTGTCGAGGAATATTTCGAAAATTTTGGCAATGAAACCGCTTGTGTAATCGTTGAGCCAGTAGCTGGTAACATGAACTGTGTACCACCCATACCCGGCTTCCTGGAGGCACTAAGAGAACAATGTACGCTCCACGGTTCCGTTTTAATATTCGATGAAGTAATGACAGGTTTTAGAGTAGCGCTGGGGGGAGCCCAATCGATCTATGGTGTGCTGCCGGACCTAACCGCACTAGGAAAAGTGATAGGAGGCGGATTGCCAATAGGAGCCTTTGGTGGAAAGGCCGAGATAATGGCAAAAATCGCACCAACTGGAGCAGTTTATCAAGCAGGAACTCTTTCTGGCAGCCCATTGGCCATTGCAGCTGGTCTAGCAACACTTGCAATAATTAGTGAACAAAATTTTTACGAAGAACTTAAATTGAAGACTAAGACACTATTAGATGGAATGAAAGAAATCGCCGGGGCCCACAAGATTGAATTTACTACAAATCAGGCTGGAGGCATGTTTGGCTGCTTTTTTAACGATGATGAAAATATATCAAGCTTTACGCAAGTTATGAATTCTAACAGCGAACATTTTCAAATTTATTTCCATGCGATGTTAAATAACGGAGTTTACTTGGCACCTTCTCCATTTGAGGCTGGATTTGTTTCAATCGATCATGGAAAAGAAGAAATAGAGAAAACACTTGGGGCTGCAGAGATCGCTTTTAAAGCTATAAAAACAAGCAGGAAAAAATGAAAAAATATGATGTATACGCTGTTGGGAATGCTCTAGTAGACACTGAATTCGAAGTATCCGATATATTTTTTGATGAACACGATATTGAAAAGGGATGCATGACACTTGTAACTAAAGAGCACCAACAACATTTAATGGGTATTCTGAAAGAAAAATATGAACTAAAAAAACAATCTGGCGGTGGATCTGCGTGTAACACTATATATGCGCTTACTCACTTCGGTGGTAATGCCTTTTATTCATGCAAGGTAGCTGATGATGAAGTGGGCGCTTTCTTCCTTAAAGAGTTGGGAGACGACAAAATTGAAACCAGTTTAGGCAAGAAATCAGAAGGCATTTCTGGTCAGTGTCTAATCATGGTAAGCCCCGATGCCGAGCGTACAATGAATACTCATCTGGGTGTTTCAGAGAATTTGTCAATCGATGAGCTTGATTTTGACGCTGTGTGTGACTCTAAGTATATTTATATTGAAGGTTACTTGGTTACCTCAATATCCGCAAAATCAGCAATTATTAAACTCAAAGAATTTGCCACCAAATCTAACGTTAAAGTTGCGCTTACTTTCTCAGATCCTGCAGTGGTAGAGTATTTTGGCGAAGCCGTTAACGAAGTATTAGCAGGCGGTGTAGATTTATTATTCTGCAACGAACAAGAGTTAAAAGTTTGGGCCGGAACAGAGAATTTCGAAAACGCTTGCGCGGCAATGAGTAAAATCGCAAGTCAGTTTGTAGTAACTCGCGGCCCAAAAGGAGCCTTACTATTCGATGGAGAACAATATATTAATATTGAGGGCCATCCGGTCAAAGCAATTGACACCAATGGTGCGGGCGATATGTTTGCTGGTGCTTTTCTCTACGGAATAACCGCAGGACATGGGTTCGAAACCTCTGGCAGGCTTGCAAGCAAGGCTTCTGCGGAACTTGTTACCATGTTTGGATCAAGGTTGGGGGCTGAAGAACACACAAGAATTAAGAATCTAGTTTTTGATTCCTAGGCGCGCAAACCATCTACAAATTTCTTAACTCCATCGAACCAAGAAGATGAGCGAGGAGATTGCTTCTTCCCTTCAGATTCTTGAATCTTTCTAAACTCTTCTAGAATTTCCTTCTGACGACCAGTAAGATTAACAGGCGTTTCCACCACAACTCTGCAAAGCAAATCTCCTCGACCACCGCCGCGTATCGGCGTAACGCCTTTACTGCGCAATCGAAAAAGTTTACCTGTTTGTGTTTCCGAAGGAATTTTTAATTTTACTCGACCGTCTAAAGTCGGAACCTCGAGTTCTCCACCCACAGCCGCATCAATAAAACTAATTGGTATTTCACAGTGCAAATCCCTGCCATCTCTTTGAAAAATCTGGTGAGGCATAACATGCATCTCAACATACAAATCACCCGACGGACCACCACGCGCACCAGCCTGACCTTCGCCAGTTAAACGGATACGATCACCAGTGTCTACCCCTGCGGGCACCTTTACAGAAAGGGTTTTCGTTTCATCAACGCTACCCTGACCCCGACAATTGGTACAGGGGTCTTTTATTTGCTTACCAGCTCCATGACAACGGGGGCAAGTTTGTTGAACGGAAAAGAAGCCTTGCTGCATTCTAACCTGACCATGGCCATTGCAAGTTGCGCAATCAATTGGTTTAGTTCCCGGTTTGGCACCGCTCCCATCGCAATCTTCACAACTGACCGTGGTAGGAATTTTTATCTTTGTGGTTTTTCCTTTAACAGCCTCTTCCAGATCTAGCTCAAGGTTGTAGCGCAGATCAGCACCTTTAGTCACGCCGCTCCGACCACCACCTCGGCCACCGCCAAAGATATCTCCAAAAATATCCCCAAAAATATCCCCAAAATCAGCATACCCTTGGCTAGTTTGCCCTTCTACTCCTGAGTGTCCATATTGATCATATCGACTACGCTTCTCCGAATCAGAAAGCACCTCAAACGCTTCGTTAGCCTCTTTAAATTTATCTTCCGCTTCCTGGTTATCCGGGTTACGATCCGGATGGTTTTTCATAGCTATACGTCGGTACGCTTTCTTAATTTCAGCTTCCGCAGAATCACGGGATACACCCAGAACTTCGTAATAGTCTCGTTTAGACACTTTATTAACTCTTAACAAACTTAAAAAAATTGTGCTTATTACACAAAAAAACTAAGCCACACATATGACTTAGTTTTTGCTAAGCGATTTATCTAAAAAATATTTAAACAGCGAGCATTTAAATCGCTATTTCTCTTCTTCTTTTACTTCTTCGAATTCAGCATCCACCGCGTCCTCATCTCCAGAACTGCTCGGATCATCATCAGCGGCACCAGACTCTGCCCCTTCGGCCGATTGCGCTTGTTCGGCATACATTTTTTGAGCTAACGTCGTTGAAGCATCCGTTAAATCCTTGGTTTTAGCTTCAATATCCGTTAGGTCATCACCTTTAATTGCTTCTTCTAATGCATTCACAGCAGCATTAATAGAATCTTTTTCTTCGTCGGTTGCTTTGTCTCCAGCTTCTTCCAAAGTTTTCTTAGTCGCATGAACCAACCCATCTGCGGTATTGCGAGCCGTAATTAATTCTTCGAATTTTTTATCATCGGCGGAATGGGCCTCAGCATCCTTAACCATCTGGTCGATCTCTTCATCTGACAATCCACTAGACGCTTTAATAACGATCGACTGCTCTTTACCTGTTGCCTTATCTTTAGCCGACACATTGAGAATACCATTTGCATCCAAATCAAACGCCACCTCAATCTGAGGCATTCCCCGAGGTGCTGCCGGTATATCGGTCAAATCAAATCTTCCCAAAGATTTATTTTGAACCGCTTGTTTTCGCTCTCCCTGAACCACATGAATAGTAACAGCTGTTTGATTATCATCGGCCGTAGAAAAAACCTGAGTCTTTTTCGTAGGAATAGTAGTGTTCTTGTCAATCAACGTACTAGCCACCCCACCCAACGTCTCGATTCCAAGAGATAAAGGGGTTACATCGAGTAGAAGAACATCATTTACATCACCCGATAAAACAGCGGCTTGAATAGCTGCGCCCACCGCAACTGCTTCATCCGGATTTACGTCCTTTCGAGATTCCTTACCAAAAAAATCAGTAACTTTTTGTTGGACCAGCGGCATACGAGTTTGACCACCAACCAAGATTACATCATCAATTTTGGAAGCATCAAGGTCAGCATCTTGGATAGCCACTTTAACGGGCTCTAAAGTTCTCTCAACTAGATCTTCAACCAATGATTCAAATTTCGTTCTAGTGAGTTTCTGCACCAAATGCTTAGGCCCAGACGCATCAGCTGTTATGTAAGGAAGATTGACTTCGGTTTGTTGTGCTGAAGACAATTCGATTTTTGCTTTTTCTGCAGCTTCCTTTAGACGTTGAAGTGCCAATGGATCGTTATGAAGATCCATCCCAGACTCTTTCTTAAATTCTTCTGCCAAATAATCAATTAACCGCAGATCAAAATCTTCGCCACCAAGAAAAGTATCGCCATTCGTCGAGAGCACTTCAAAAGTATGCTCTCCATCAGTCTCAGCAATTTCGATAACAGAAATATCAAATGTACCACCGCCTAGATCATAAACCGCTACAGTTGAATCTCCCACCTTTTTATCCATACCGTATGCAAGCGCAGCAGCGGTAGGCTCATTTATAATTCTTTTTACATCAAGGCCGGCGATCTTTCCTGCATCCTTAGTCGCCTGTCGCTGAGAATCATTAAAATATGCAGGCACAGTAACTACGGCCTCCTTGATTTCTTCGCCAAGAAAGTCTTCTGCAGTTTTTTTCATTTTTTGAAGAATCTGTGCCGAAATTTGAGGTGGTGACATTTTATCGCCATTCACTTCCACCCAGGCATCACCATTATCCGCCTTGTCAATTTTATAAGGCACCATTTTGATGTCTTTCTGAACGACATCATCTCCAAACTGCCGGCCTATTAAACGTTTAATCGCAAACAAAGTGTTATCAGGATTAGTGACAGCCTGCCTCTTGGCTGGCTGTCCAACAAGAGTCTCACCCTCATTGCTATAAGCAATAATGGAGGGAGTGGTACGATCACCTTCAGCATTTTCAATGACTTTGGCTTCACCGCCATCCATCACCGCGACGCAGGAATTTGTCGTTCCCAAATCGATACCAATTATCTTACCCATTATTCATTTCTCCGCTTTTCCTGACTTAAATTAGTTTTCCTACGAGCGTCTCAATCACACTTGTCGGTATTCATCAATATTGGCCCTAATCCAAGTATTTCAAGGACTTCTAGTTAAATTACTTGATTAAATAAGATTTTTTTTCAAAAAAGAGATTTTTAGTGTTTTCCTTTTGCCAAAACTAGTTATTCCTTCGACACCATAACCATGGCTGGTCTAAGCACACGGCCATGTAACGTATAACCTTTCTGCATAACAGCGATCACTGTATTTGGCTCAGCTTCAGGGTTCTCTTGTATTGACATTGCCTGGTGTAGTTGCGGATCGAAAGGCTCTCCTATCGGATCAATGACCTCAATATTAAATTTAGCAAAACAGTCCATAAAACTCTTGAGAGTCAAATTAACGCCGTCACAAATTGCTTTAACGGCCTCATCATCGTGCTGTGAGGCTGAATCCAGGGCACGTTCCAAATTATCCATAACTAAAAGCAATTCTGCGCTAAACTTTTCCTGCCCATATTTGTGTGCTCTCTCCACATCCTGCTCAGTTCGACGACGCAAATTTTGCATTTCCGCCTGCACCCGCAGCAAATCATTACCGGCTTTTTCCGCAACTAATTCAGCCTCTGCTAATTTTGCCAACGCCTCTTCAAGACTGTCGGGTTTCTCGCTCGCTTCTTCATCTGCAGAAAATTCTTCATCGGCAGTAATGTCCTGCCGATTCTCTTCTGATTCGTTTTCTTCCTTGGCCTTAGCCTCAGATGCCTTTTCTGAATCCGGTTTGCTCATGACTTCCTCTGAGAAACTCAATTTTTTATTACTTTCAAGGGTTTAAATACGCGTCTCAATTGCGTTTTCGTACAACCCCAATACTGTCGTGGATATGGGGATATAACTCTGAATTTCAAGAATCCCTAAGCTATTTTTAAAAAAATATTTTTCGGTATTTCAAAGCGATAATTAAGCTGTCAGCGCGGGCACTATCCAATATACTTCAGAACAATGTTATACCAATTATCCATAAAGAATTACGCCACTGTCGATCGTATTGATATTGACTTTAAGCCTGGCATGTCCTGTATAACCGGCGAAACCGGTGCCGGAAAATCCATTATTCTCGGTGCTCTTGGACTCGCATTGGGAGACCGAGCAGACAAAACCGTTGTCCGTAAACGCATGGAAAAAACAGAGATTTGTGCTGAATTCAATACCAGCGAACTTGATATGGCCCAAAAATGGCTAGAAGAAAAAGATCTTGAGCCAGATGAATCTGGTATTTGTATTTTGCGTCGATTGGTGAATAGTGAAGGCCGCTCTAAAGGCTATATAAACGGCACCGCGGTGACAATGACAAACCTCAAAGATTTAGGGGAAATGTTGCTAGATATTCACAACCAACATGAGCACCAATCTTTGATGAAAAAATCTACCCATCAGCGCCTTCTAGATGAATTTTGTTTGGAAAAAGTTTTACGAGGCAAACTATCTTCTACATGGAAGCAGTGGCATAAAAATTTTAGAGAGATGGAAGAGTTGCGCCATCAATCAGACGAGAACTCAGCACAAACGCAGCTGCTGTCTTATCAACTATCGGAATTAGAAGACCTAGACATTAGAGAAAACGAAGTCGAAGCTCTAGAAGCCGAATTCAAAAAATTAAACAGCGCTGACGAAATCATTTCTGCAGTTTCCAAAGCTCTTTCAATCAGTCATAGCGATGGAGACACAAGTGTCCTTTCGCTACTACATTCTACATTGAATACACTAAGGGATATTGCGAACAAACCCGAACAGATAAAAACTATAATCCAACTCATGGAATCAGCGCAAATTCAAATGGAAGAGTCTATCTCAGATTTACGTTCTTTTTACGAAGAATTTGATGCTAACCCTGACAGGCTGGAGCAAATAAACGTTAGGCTAAGCCAATTGCAAGATGTTGCTAGGAAACACAAAGTCAAGGCCAATGATTTACTGTTATTTATTAAAGAACTGCGATCACAACTACATAGGTTTGAAAATTGTGATGAAGAATTAGCTAAGCTCGCCTCTAACAATGAATTGTTAAAAGAACAATATAAAATCATAGCAAAAGAGGTAAGCAAAAAAAGGCGAGAGGGCGGCAAGGAGTTGTCTGAAAGAATAAATAAACAGCTATCAGACCTTGGCATGCCCCATGCTAAACTCGAAATATTCCTCAACAAAAGTAACGATAATAAGCCGAGCGAAAGTGGCCAAGAAACTGTGGAGTTCCTGGTAAGTACCAACCCCGGCCAGAACCCAGGGTCTTTGAATAAAATTGCATCAGGCGGCGAACTTTCTCGAATAAGTCTAGCCGTTCAGGTAATCGCAGCTCAAACCTCACAAATTCCGTCACTTGTTTTCGATGAAGTAGACGTCGGTGTTGGTGGGGGCATAGCCGGACTAGTTGGAGACTTACTGCGAGCCCTTGGCGAAAAAACACAAATACTGTGTGTAACGCATCAAGCACAAGTCGCAAGTAAAGGTCATAATCATTTATTAGTCAGCAAGATTAATAATAAAAATTCTACCTTAACTCAAATAGAAGAATTATCTAAGGGTGCAGCAGTAAAAGAAATCGCAAGAATGTTGGGCGGGGATAATTTTAGTGAAGAGTCATTTGCTCATGCGAAACAAATGTTTGCATCGAACTAACTACGCGATTTCCTGAGACATGTTAGCTTTTTCGACAGTCTGAACAAACTCCATACAAATACATACTGTGATCAGTGATTCTAAAACCATATTTTTCAGCAATCTTATCCTGTTGATTTTCGATTATCCTATCAAAAAATTCTTCTACCTTGCCGCATTGATTGCACACCATATGATCGTGATGGTCCGCTGATGTTAATTCAAACACAGAGTGGCCGCCCTCGAAGTGATGCCGCATAACCAAACCAGCCGCCTCGAACTGAGTTAATACACGATACACTGTTGCAAGCCCCACATCTTGGTCGCTCTCGATTAAAGCCTTATAAACATCTTCTGCACTCATGTGCTTATTTTCAGAACTTTCCAGAATTTGAAGAATTTTTACTCGAGGTAAAGTTACTTTTAGGCCTACTTTACGTAATTCTTGGTTCTCGCCGCTCATTCTATTTTCTCACTTTAATTTTTGATTAATGTAAGAGCACATAAAAATTAATTCTATATTAGAAGTCTAATCTAGAACCTAAATCATATACCATCATTGTTTTTGATGGCTAATCATACGTTTTCCTAACCTTTAACTTAAGGTATTATGCACGGTCACGGCCTCAGGGGAAAGGCTAGCGCGCCGATCTTAATTGTTATCTAGGCCAACAGTTAACTATTTTTAGAAACAATTCACAGATTTTATGAATAATTTTTCAAAATTACTTGGGTATAGCATCGGTTGCAGTATTCTTTTTAGCTGTAACCTAAACCTGGGCTCAATGGACTTTCCGGGAGTCTATAAAATCTCTATCCCTCAGGGAAATATCATTACTCAGGAAATGGTAGATCAACTTAGACCAGGGATGTCTAAACGCCAGGTTACCTTTATTATGGGTACACCTTTAGTGCGCGATACCTATTTCCAAGATCGTTGGGATTACGTCTACAACTTCCAACCCGGCGGCGGTCAACGCGGTCAAGAAAGAATTTCTATGTTCTTTGTCGATGACCAGCTAGTTAGTTTCGAGGGTGACTTCGTCCCATCCGAGGTCGCCGAAGCAACCTCAAATGGAAATGAAGAATCAGTTAACTAAAACCCGAGTCGAAATCCTAGCGTTATCGACCTGCCAGGTTCTGGCGCATAGTTTTTAAGCAGAGAGGTGTGGTTTCTAACTTCTTCATCGAGCAAATTGTCGCCTCGAATGAAAAACTTTACCTCGCTATCACCGCCAAGTGGTACGTGATAATCGGCATACGCTGATAGAAGAGTGTAGCCATCAGTTTCCAGCTCTAGGCGACCGACATCATCTCGCTCTCCGTGGCGCGTTACATGTAAATGAGCGCTCCAATCGTTACTAAAGTAACGCAGCTCAGCACCTAATTTTGATGAAGGTATTCTAGGAACGTTACCACCTCTATCAAATTCTGCCTCTACCATATCGCCAAACACGGTGAACACTGCATTAGTCTCTGAAGACTCCAGTAGGTTATAGCTAAATTGGGCCTCAATTCCCTTAAACGTTGCATCGCGCGATATGTAACGAGCGACCATCTGTTCTTCGATTTCTTCGCCGGTGATATCCAAAAAGATGTAGTCATCTATCTCGTTATAGTAACCACTTATCTCTCCAGTCCATGACCCTGAATGCTTCCGATAGCCAAGGTCAAAGTTATTAGCTGTTTCTGAGTCAAGGTTTGCATTCCCGATCTCCAACAAGTTAGTCGCTGCATGCAAGACCAGCTCTTCACCGTGGTGGTCGTCTTCAAGGTTAGGGGCATTTGAATATAACTCTTCTACTCGCGGGGATCTTTCAGAGCGTGAAATGCCAACCAGAAAATTTGACTCGTCATTCAAATCATAAAGTAGGCTGCTACTGATACTCGATGACGAGTCGTCATAGTCGCAAGCGAGCCCTGCATCAATTTCGTTTTCTTCGAAACGTGCCCCTAACTCGATGGTGTAATTCGAACCAGTAAATCGCTCTACAGCGAATAGGCCGACTGAGGATATATCCGACTTTGGAATGAAGACTTCCTCTCCAGTGGCGCTAAATTCAGTATCTGACAACTGTAGCCCCCAAACACCCGTCCAATCTCCCATAGGTGCGTGGGTAAGAGTAAACCGACTATCATAACCCTCAGTTTCATACAGCGTGCCGACATCACTTCCTCCGTCTTCAAAGTATTCGACCTCTCCGTGCTGATAATCAGTCAAACCAATATCTGCGCTTATGCTCTCAACCCAACCACTAGTGAAATTCAATCCGCTCTTGAAGTCATAGCGAGTCTGCTCAAGATCTAACCGAATGAACTCTAGTTCCTCATGACCTTCTTCGTGCTCATCATCGTGGTCGTCGTCGTGATCATCATGATCGTCGTCGTGATCTTCTTCATGGTGGGCGTGAGAATGAGTACCCAGCGGAAGGCCATACTCATTATCTAATTCACTTACCGAAAATCCGATAAATCCGCGATCAGTAACATATGAAAAGCCAGCTGTAGCACCCGACGCCTTAGAGTCGGAATTACCGATAAAACCGTTTGTATTGGTAAATTCTTCTTCTCCATGGTCATCGTGTTCGTCGTCATGATCGTCGTGATGCATACCTAAAGTCTCTTCGATATGCTCTTCCCACTCTTCCAAAGCGAATTCATCAACAGAGAAGCCATCTATCTCAACGTTATTACTCTTGCGCTTAAAGGCATCGAGATGAAAACCAAATGACCCACTTGACGCGTCTAAACGAAAAATTGTCTTGTCCTCATCGTTAACCGAGCTGTGGCTCTGCTCGATCTGAACCTCAGCGCCTTCGACAAGCTGAGTAGGAATTCTATTATCGATAACATTAACGACACCGCCGATAGCACCACTGCCATAAAGGAGCGTCGCGGGCCCGCGAACTACTTCGATTCGGTCCGCCGCTAAGGCCTCAACCCCATTGGCATGGTCAGGACTTATAGCAGCAGCGTCGACTACACCAACACTATTTTCGAGGACTTTAACGCGGCTTCCACCTTGACCTCGGATAAGGGGCTGACCAACGCCGGTGCCAAAAGACGCCATCGCAACACCAATTTCATTTTTTAGCGTATCACCTAAAGAATTTCCTGCCTTCTCTCTAAGCGCCTCACCAGAAAGAATACCTATCGGCAGAGACGTCTCGGCTTCAGAAGTCTTAAAAGCGGAAGTAACAACAATTTCTTCCAGCACATCTTCGTTATGCACTTGTTCAGCCGCGTTTGCTTGGTAGCCCGTGGTTAAAATCAGGCCAATACAAATTAAGAATTTTGATCGTTTAAAAGGCACTCTCATCTCTCTCACCTATAATGTAACTAGATATCTTTAATAACATCGCTCGAATCACCCCAACTTCATTTGAAAACGGAAGTGCGGAGCAGCTAAAGTTAGTAAGCTTGTTTTCTAATTATTTAGGTGGAGGGGCCCGTGATCGGGGGGATATCCGATATAAGGAAGGTCTATCATTAATAATCGGGACGTATATTCCATTAAAATTACTCAATGGTAATTCGAAAGCCTCTTTTACTAAGGCCCCGTCTTCTTCACTAAAAGATTTTAGGCAAATCTCACAATCGAATTGGTTTAGGAGGTTATCTTCATGACTATGAGTTAGTTCGATAGTTTGCGCGAAAAATAAAAAGACACAAATCAACCCAGGCACTAGGACCTGTCTAGTATTAGGTAAGCCTTTCTGATTCTTGAATTTTCGCAATCTATTTAACTCGAGTAATTCTCTTCGCGCCGAGTATCTATAAGTAATGGGAATTAGTCAATGTCTTCGGCTTTCATTTGTTGCGCCATACTCTCAACCGCACGCAGGCCCACAATGTCATGCGCTCTCAGGAAAATATCTTGCCGAGGTAAAGATGGCAACGAATCATTCAAAGTAATCAAGTGTAACTCTTCCTGCTCCCGGCGCTCTCGAAGAAACTCTCCACTATCGGCTGGAGCACGCTTGTTGACGACCAAGCAATCTACAGAAATATTCGCCTGCCTTAATTGTTCGTAAAGCTCTATTGTCTCTAAAACCGGCAATCTCTCAGCTGCAAGTACGATGACGAAAGAGCTCAATTCTGTATCAGAAATTCGATCTCTAAGATGTGTAAATTTATGCCTGCGCTTCAAGAGTATCTGCCGAATACGGCTTTCCCGTTCTTGTTCTGAGTTATCTCTATTACCGATAGTCTTATCCTGCATCGAGGTATCATCACCGAGCTCGCGAACAAATTCTGCGAACCGATCTGCCTTCTCCCTGCGCTTAATCAAACCCTCAGTCCAAGCCGACATCATTTCAGGCAAAACCATAAGCCTCGCCGTGTGGCCAGAGGGCGCGGTGTCAAAAACTATATGGTCATATTCATTAAAACCATCTTCAACCACATCTGCTATCCGCTCAAGTAAAGCCGCCTCGTGCATGCCGGGCGCATCTTTCGAAAGAGCAATATGTTTATCGACTTCAGTATAGAGATTTGGGGGCATTAGCTGATGAAGTGCCGAAGAAATCTCTTTAAGATGAACGTTAACCGTTTCATTTGGGTCCAACTCTAAAGCGTCTAGTCCCGCCGTTATTCGCAAAGGTTCACTGCCGATACTCCTGTCAAACAAATGGCCCAGATTGTGAGCAGGATCAGTTGAAACCAACAAAACCTTTGCGCCCACATTAGCGCAAGCGATTGCGGTTGCGGCAGATACAGTAGTTTTACCCACCCCGCCCTTGCCACCAAAAAATAGTATCTTTTTCGATTTAGCGAGATCTAGCAGCACCCAATATGATCCAGTGGAGATCGCTCCATCCCCATACGTTTGTGCCATTCATGGAAACGATCGTAAACAAGAGGCAGCAGTTCCAGTGTATAAAACGCAGCTGGATTTGGAACACCCATACTTTCTGCGAAAACCAAGAGCATAAACAGATCGTCTTCATCTCTCTGAGCACGCGCGAAGGAGCGCCTATAAGGCGCAACATAGTACTCATGCAAGCCCTTCTCTATTCGCTCAAGCAACGATTCTTTCTGTTTCTCGGTCACAACTGATAACTATCTAGGGATAATTAAAGAAGTCATTATGCGGCAAGTAGAATATTAGTTAAAGGTTAGAGCACCAATGTGCACCTTTTTATCTCTTGGTTTTATTCTTTCTAGAAACTCGCCTCAATCGCGCTTCCTTGGCATCAATAATTAGAGGACTATAGATTTATCCATAGATTGCTTTTGCTCTAGATACCAATGAGTCAACTAGACTATTTGCGGATGAACTCAATAATTTTTCAGCCGCAAAATCTACCAAGCCAAGATCAAACTCAAAATCCATATAAAGAGAGACTTTGCAAGCGTGATCATTCAGCGCCCCAAATACCCAACGAGAGCTAAAAGACTTAAACTTTCCTTCAATTAACTCCATCTCGATTGTATTAGGACGATCTAGAAAATTTCTTGTCGTAAATTCTTGTTTGACGCCCGCCTTACTCAAATACAGTCTTCCAATAATCTCGTGATCATTTTTACTAATAATCTCCGCTTGTGCGCACCCTTGCATAAACTCTGGGTATTTCTCGATATCGTTTACCAGATCAAACATCTGCTCAACTGAATACTCAACTAAGGCACTACGGTGAATTGAAGCCATTGCCGGAAACTAAGGAAAATAAATCTGGATGACAGTACTAATGAAAACAAGCAGCAGTACAAGTGGTATTACCGAACTCAAAGAAAAATTAACATAAGCTTCCAGCCTAGATCCAGCATAATCGGAATCACCGCGAGTCAATTCTGAACTTAAACCAGACATCTTCCAGCGGTACGCACAAAATATACATACGGTAAAGCCAACGAAAGGCAAAATAGTTTCATAAAAAACATCAGAAACTAAGTCGAAGAACGATTTTGTTACACCACCGTAACTAGTAAAATTCGTAAAGAAATCCGATATCCCCAAAGAGACGATTGCTGGAATAGCAAACAAAGTTAATAACACCGCTTGAAATAATACTGCTCTTTTTCTTGACAGTTTTAGTTCATCAATCCAACAAGATATCGGTATTTCTATTATTGAGACCAAAGAAGTAAGTGCGGCAAAAAATACTAACGAAAAAAACACGAAAGCGACAATGCTCGCCCCAACATAACCAACCGCTGCTTGCATCGATAAAAATATTTGCGGTAAAAAACTAAATATCAAACCAACACTGCTGGTAGAAAGATCATCAGTATTTGTATTGGGGTCAAAAGCAAAAATCGCCGGAAGTATTAACAAGCCAGCAAAAAATGCAATACTCGTGTCGGCGATAGCAACCATTCGGGTTGATTGAGGTATATTGTCTCCCCGACTAAAATACGAACCATAAGTAATCAAGATCCCCATACCTAAAGATAGGGAAAAGAACGCCTGACTCAATGCACCATTGACTACGGACAAATCCATTCGACTAAAATCAGGAACCAAATAATAACGAATACCCGCTACTGCGTTGTCCAATGTTAAAACGAACAGAGTTAATGAAACCAGCATAACTGCTAACGTTGGCATTAATACACGTGCCAACCTTTCAATCCCGTTTTTTACTCCGCCAAGCAAGATACAGAATATGACGCAAAGTAATCCCAATAAATATACGAATAATGTGGGCCTAGCCACTATGTCTCCAAATGCGCTTTCGCTCGAGAGCATCTCTAGCCCTCCAGTGGCAATCTCCTTCATGTAGACAACTAACCAAACCGTGATGACGGTGTAGAACACAGCGATCATGAACGGAGTGATAATGGCTAACTTGCCAGCGAGTCGCCATCCTCGATGATCACTTGAGAGCTGGGAAAAAGCACCGACTGGATTGCGATTAGTACGACGTCCCATAGCAATTTCAGCCATCATTACCGGATAACATATAAACGCTATAAAAAATAAGTAAATGATGAGGAATGCGGCGCCACCGTTTTTTGAGGCCATGACCGGAAAAGCAACCACATTACCTAGTCCTACCGCCGAACCTGCAGCAGCCAGAATAAAACCTAATTTTGAACTAAACTGTCCTCGAGTCTCTGGCATCAAAACCTCATTAATTTCAATGTATTAACTTATTTCTATCGAACGGGATCAGGCGATTCTATCAGCGCCCCTATCAGTAAACAACGCTAAGCAATATTTGAATTCAACACCCGCTTACCATTATTTCTTAACTAAAGACGATTCGCCTCAACTTAAGCGCTATAATTGCATCCATGGCTAAATCCAAAACCACACGAAAAAAACCCAAAGCACCTGATACGACCATTGTGGTTAATAAAAAAGCTCGACATGATTATTTCATTGAAGACAGCTTTGAATCTGGCGTAGCTCTACAGGGCTGGGAAGTTAAGAGCCTGCGACTAAAAAAGGTGCAGCTTGTGGATAGCTATGTCTTAATCAAAGACGGTGAGGCTTTCTTACTAGGATGCAATATTACCCCATTAGATACGGCTAATACTCACACTATAGCTGATCCATCTCGCACAAAAAAATTACTGTTGCATAAGAAAGAGCTCGCTAAGCTATTCTCTGCCACACAACAAAAAGGACACACCTGCGTTTGCACAAAAATGTACTGGAAAAACCATCTCGTTAAGTGCCAGATCTCCTTAGCCAAAGGAAAGCAATCCCATGATAAACGAGCAACCGCAAAAGACCGTGAATGGAATATTGATAAGCAACGCATAGTGCGGCAAGCTAATAGATAGATAAATCAACGAAGAGAAGAAAAGTTTATGAGTGAATTAGTTAGTTTTAAATCGGATAACGGCATATCTACAATCACCATGGACGATGGAAAAGCTAACGCCATGTCGGTGCAGATGTTGCGAGGTTTAAACGATGCTTTAGATCAAGCTGAGCGAGCAGGTGGAGTGGTTATCCTTTCTGGCAGAGAAGGCATATTATCCGGCGGCTTTGACTTAAGCGTCTTTAAAAGTGGTGACAATGAAAAAATTCTAAAAATGTTAACTCTCGGCGCCGAGCTTTCACATAGAATGCTTAGCTTCCCCTTACCTATCATTGCGGCTTGCACAGGGCATGCAGTTGCAATGGGGACGTTCATACTGCTCTGCTGTGATTATCGAATAGGCGCTAAAGGAAGTTCAAAATTTGCGGCTAACGAAGTCGCCATAGGCCTAACAGTTCCATACTTTGCAATCGAAGTTATAAAGCAGCGCGTTATCAATAAACACCGAAGCAAGGCTGTTGGCTTAGCCCACTTCTTCGAAATCGACGAAGCACTGGAAGCAGGATTCCTTGACCAAGTAGCTGAACCTGGGCAGGTTTTAGCGGAATCAATTTTAAAAGCAGAAGAGTTTCTTAAACTAGATCTTAATGCTCATACGGGCAGTAAACTTAGATTGAGGGAGCCAATGTTATCAGCTTTGAGGGTAGCAATAGACAAAGATATTGAGGTCTGGAAAAAACGCCAGCTCTGAATAGCTTAACAAGCACCTCATACTATGATTCCTAATACAACCTCCTAAAAAGGTATCACTGAGTTGAAAATTAGGTAGTACATAATAGCCTTTTATTTATACTTTGATAAAAGGTCACATACTAATCTGTGGTATGATCATAGTCACAACGGGGGCGATTCGGATTCGACGCCGGTATCAACACCTGAGGTGCATGTCGAGAGGGTAGTAACTCTCGTAAAAAAATTGCTGCAATTATATAGTTGCCAACGACGACAACTACGCTCTAGCTGCTTAATATAGCGGGCTAGCGATTGCCACGGGGATGCCCGTAAACCAGTGATTGCAATCGTCATATAGAACGGGACCGCCACTTAAGGC
>JAQWTK010000016.1 GCA_029242705.1 Gammaproteobacteria bacterium
GGAGCTGTTAAGATTACTTTTGACGCACCATTAGATTTCAAATGCAACGACAATCCTTTTTCATCTCGCCATTTACCAGTATTATCTATAATTAGTGCTTGGCTAATACCATAATCAGTATAATCAATCTCCTCTGGATTATCCGCGTAGATTACTTGGATAACATTCCCGTTAGCGATCAAACACCGATTCTCTTTATCAATACGAAGTGTGCCCTGAAACGCCCCATGAACAGAGTCGGAGGTAAACAAATCTGCTCGTTTCTCCAGATCATCTTTTCCCCCAGGCCTCACGACTATCGCACGCAAACGCATAACCTCACCCGTCGAGGTGCGCTCTATCAATAGTCGCGCCATGAGCCTACCTATTCGGCCAAACCCATAAAGCACAACATCCTGAGATTTTTCAATTGGCTTTTCTTTTACCCCATCGAGATAGCCCATTTCCTTCAAAACAAAGTCACGGACAGGTAGGCACGAATCCTGATTATGTTCTTGGTGCTCCATATAACGGATGGTCAACTTCCCGAGATCAATTTGTGAATGCCAAAGATCAAGTTCCGCGATTGCCATAAGCATGGGATGAGTCTCAAACTCTGACATCTCGTTATGTTCCACTTGGCGGACAAAGCGATGAGATTTCATTATAAAAGTGACCGAGCGATTATGGAGCGGGCGCCCGTAAATATAAATTCCAACATTCCTCTGGCTGAATAATCTACCGATGACCGGTATCATTTCTTGAACTAAAGCTTCGCGCTGCTTCCAATCGCCAAAATAATCTTCTACATTTGGACGTTCCACAAAATCCCCTTAGCCATGTTGCTTAATCAGCAAAAACGCTATTATCTTGTGAAAGGAAATCCTATGCAACAAGGCTGTTATCTAATCGCCAATATTAGGTATAGTTAACAAAGGGTCTGCTTAATTTCTCTTTAACTATCGAATTTAAGTTAGAATTGTCGCTTTTATAGCGCTAAAGACCCTTAAATTGATTAAAATCATGCAAGAAAACTATCTGCGAATAACTAAATTTCTTTCTATAGCACCTTCCCATATATGAGCTCCATCCATAATCCGACATTACCTGCTAATAATTCTTCAATCTGTTATTGGAATAACGTATCGGGATGCGCGGCGACCATAGCTATCTGCAACGCTGCGTCAAAAGTAGACGCTCCAATTCTAATGCTCTGTGAATCCAATGAAGTCGTTGAGCGATCCATTAGAGAGTTGGAGTATTTTGCCCAAGGAGTTGAAAATTTACCTGTATTCAGCCTACCAAACTGGGAAACTTTACCTTATGACAGTTTTTCACCGCATCAAGACATTATATCTCAACGCCTAAGCGCTCTTTATCAACTGCCCAAATTAACTCGTGGTATTTTGGTGTTATCTATTTCTAGCCTAATGCATAGACTAGCCCCCCACCAATATATAGTAGCAAATAGCTTGGATTTACAAGTTGGACAAATTCTAGAAATCCAGGGCATGAAAAAACAACTAGTGCTTGCCGGCTATCAATCAGTAGATTCTGTTTTCGAGCACGGGGAATTTGCAATTAGAGGTTCAATAATTGATATCTTCCCAATGGGTTCAATTTTTCCATACAGAATAGATTTATTCGATGATGAAATTGAGTCCTTGAGGACCTTTAACCCCGAGACACAGAGATCTATCGAAAAGGTAAATAAGATCAAACTACTCCCGGCCAGGGAGTATCCGTTGAATGAGCAAGGTATTAGTGCATTTAGGAATAAATTTCACGAATTTTTTAATGTCGACCCCAGACAGTGTCCTTTCTACCAAGATGTTAGTGATGGAATACATTCTCCGGGACTGGAATATTACCTAAGCTTATTTCATGAATCATTAGACTCCTTGTTCGATTATATGCCGCCAAATACAATTATTGTTAAGCTAGGCAACCTGAAAGAAACAGGTGAAAAATTTTGGCTCGATGTAGAAAACCGATATAAAGATAAGCTTGTCGATAAATATCGCCCTGTCTTAACGCCAGATAAAGTATTTATTGGGATAGATGAAGCACTCTCTCTTCTTAAAAATTATCGCCAAATTGAGCTTAAGACACATAATAACGCAATCGATTATGACGCTTTTGCATTACCAAACTTAGCAACCAATAATCGCTTAGCCAATCCATTTTCTGCATTAGTGGAATTTCTTACGAAGAACGATGTTCGAATACTGTTTTGCACAGAATCTCCTGGCAGGAGAGAGACACTAACTGAAACACTTAAGAACATAGGTATCAACCCTACAGCCATTAACCATATAGATAAATTTTTTGAAAGTGACGAGACACTCGGGATCACCGTTGCACCAATAGATCAGGCCACATGGTTGTATCGAGAAAAAATAGCGCTTATAACGGAGACTCAGCTATTCGATGGCAGAGTGGCCCAACGTCGCAGACGCAATAGTCCTGAGATTAATACAGATTTTATTGTAAAAAATCTTACCGAATTGAGAATTGATGACCCAGTAGTACATGTCGATCATGGGGTTGGTCGATACCGAGGCTTAAAAACAATTACCACAGATAATGAACCTGCTGAATTCTTAGTTTTAGAGTATGCAAATGAAACTAAACTCTATATACCTATAACCTCACTTAACCTAATAAGTCGATACAGCGGTGCAAATGAAGCAACCGCTCCTTTAAATCATTTGGGCAGTGACAGCTGGAATAAGGCAAAAAGAAAGGCAGCAGAAAAAATTTATGACGTTGCTGCAGAGTTATTAGATATATACTCAATACGAGCAGCGCAAAAAGGTTACGAACATACACTTCCCAAAATCGACTACGATAAATTTTCAGCATCATTTAAATTCGAAGAAACAGCAGACCAAGAAAGCACTATCAATGCAGTAATTGATGATATGTGTAGTGAAAAAACAATGGACCGATTAGTCTGTGGTGATGTCGGCTTTGGGAAAACAGAAGTAGCAATGCGTGCCGCATTCATAGCAGTACAAAATAATAAACAAGTGGTAATTTTAGTACCCACAACACTGCTCGCTCAACAACACTTCGAAAGCTTTAAAGATCGATTTGCCGATTGGCCAATTACAGTAGATGTAGTCTCCCGCTTTAAATCAGCAGCCGAACAAAAAGATAGTTTCCAAAATGTAGTAAATGGAAAAACTGATGTATTAATTGGTACCCACAAACTATTACATTCGAATATAGAATATAACAACCTTGGATTGTTAATTGTCGACGAAGAGCACCGATTTGGCGTAAGGCAGAAAGCGAAAATAAACTCACTCCGCGCCAATGTTGATATACTAACCTTAACTGCAACTCCTATTCCCAGAACCTTGAATATGGCTTTGTCAGGAATCCGCGATTTATCTCTAATCGTTACACCCCCAGCCAAGAGACTTTCGATAAAAACTTTCGTTAGGGAACAACAAGATAGTCTTATTAAGGAAGCCGTGTCTAGGGAAATACTTCGCGGCGGGCAAGTCTTTTATTTGCATAACGAAGTTAAAACTATTGAAAGAAGTGCACAACAGCTAGAGGAGCTCGTTCCAGAGGCAAGGATTTGTGTAGCTCACGGGCAAATGGCGGAAAGAGACCTAGAAAGAGTTATGACAGATTTCTATCACAAGAAGTATAATATACTCGTCTGCACAACAATTATAGAAACCGGGATCGATATCCCAACAGCGAATACTATAGTGATAAACCGCGCAGATAAGTTTGGGCTTGCACAACTCCATCAATTACGAGGTCGGGTAGGCAGATCCCATCACCAAGCTTATGCCTATTTATTGCTACCGAATCATAAGCTATTGAGTAGTGATGCCAAAAAACGAATAGAAGCCATTAAATCAGCAGATTCACTTGGGGCGGGATTTAACCTCGCTAGCAATGACCTGGAAATTCGAGGAGCTGGAGAATTGCTCGGAGATGAACAAAGTGGCCACTTGCAAAAAATCGGATTTTCCCTCTATACCGAAATGTTAGAAGAAGCTGTCGAAGCGTTAAAGAAAGGAAAGTCGCCACGCCGCGATCTAGATTTGGATAAATCTATTGAATTGAACCTACGCATTCCAGCGCTGATACCGGAGACTTATCTACCAGACGTACATAATCGGCTAATTATGTACAAGAGAATATCCTCATCAAAAAGTAAGGGTGAATTAAGAGAATTGCAGGTCGAAATGATAGATAGATTTGGATTGCTCCCAGAGCCTTTAAAAAGATTATTCAACTTAACGCAACTAAAAATTAAGGCGAAAAAATTCGGGATCAAAAAAATTGATGCAAATGTTAGTGCTGGTAGAATAGAATTCAAAAAGAAGACGAATGTTGACCCATTATCAATTGTAGATTTAGTACAAAATGACCCAACTCACTACAAATTAATAGATGCAAATCAACTTAATTTTTCTCACGACAATAGCAGCGCCGATGAGAAATTAAATTTCATCACTGACATCTTAAATAAACTAAAACTTATCGAACAAAATACTGCATGATTAGATCACTAAACACCTCTATTCAAACAACAGCAAATTACGCTTCGTTCTTAGTGATATTTTTTTGGAATATTTCTGTTTATGCTCAAGAACGCTGGTTTCAAATCGAAGTTTCAATTTTTAGTAATGAGGCCTCTATTGGCAGTTTGGAAGAGGAATGGGAGCCAAAAAAAACAGAGCTAGATTACCCCGAGAATATTCGCAGATTAAGTTTACTTTCAGATTTATTCTTGACCGAGCCAATCGTCTCCACAACTGAATCTCTTGCAAACCAAAACGCACAACAAGAAATAGAAAAAAATAATCGCGAAAGAATTCTAGAAATCACTAATCCAAAAGTCATGACCAATCAAGCGGATTTCAAATTATTTGATTTTGAGCGAGAATCTTATCTTCAACTATCACCGGCCGAAAGCGATTTTCAACAAACAAACCGAGCTCTTCAGCGCTCAAATGATTACCGCTTACTTTTCCATGGCCTGTGGAGGCAACCGGTGACACAAGAATCAAGAGCTATGCCTGTGCTCGTCGAAGGGGGCCTAACCTATGGGAATACACATGAATTGCAAGGGAGCTTAATGATTCGGTTTAATGAAAATGAAGATCGCGTTGTTATCGATGCAAATGTCTGGCTAACAGAATTTAGTATCACCCAAGATACTGAAGAGAATTGGTTTCTTCCCGAAATCCCGGAGCATCTAAATGAAAATAACGGTAGGCCTCGAAACACCTTAGATTATTATCCTCAAAAAATTTATCATATGAATCAAAGTAGAGATATGCGGAGTACGGAGTTTCATTATTTAGACCATCCACGGCTGGGATTAATCGTACTGGTAAAGCCATATGATGTGCCTTCTATCGCATTAGATTAAACGCGGTTTTAGATAAGAATTTTTCAATTTCAGAATTAAACGTAATGCTTTATAAAAGATTTTAACAATTTGACAATAAAATCTGCTCTATCTTTAACAATGTGGTTTATTTCAGATAAGCTAACCTCTCCTTCGCCAAGGCCGGCAGCCCAATTGACCGATATCGCTAGCATCGCATAATTCATCTTTAATTCTCTTGATAATGATGCTTCTGGCATACCAGTCATTCCGACGAAATCACAGCTATCTTTTTTCAACCGGACAATTTCAGCCGCTGTCTCTAGCCGAGGACCTTGTGTACAGCCATAAACTCCGCCATCTACCAATAATTGCTTTTCTGTCTCCAGTTCATCGGTAATTACAAACACCCTTCTGAGTTGTTCGCATAATTTTTTAGAAAAAGGGTGTGTAAAATCGATATGCGTGACGACGTTTAAATTATTTTCATAAAAGGTAGAGGATCTATTATAAGTGTAGTCGATAATCTGATCTGGAATTATTATTGTGCCTGGCTCAGCTTTAGAGTTTATACCTCCTACAGTACTTATAGCCAAAATGTTATTAACTCCGATCGAATGAAGCGCCCAAATATTCGCGCGATAATTTATCCGATGGGGAGGAATGGAATGTTCTTTTCCATGACGAGGAAGAAAAGCAATTTTCTTTCCTTCATGCTTATAAAACTCAATGATAATACGCTTGTCGGAATATGGCGTTAGGACCCGCTTAAATCCTGCATGCTGAAACGCTTCAATTTTAGAAAGCCCCGTTCCGCCTATTATTGCTAACATATGAAATTATCGAAAACAGTTAATTGATGTGAAAGTCGAACAACCACCCTACGTCATTACGCAACAAATAATCAAGGAAAGCGGCAGGAAAAATGGCTATGATTATATTTTTAAAAACCACCTTATCAACCAATGTCTAATAGAATAATAAAATATCCCTCTAAAATAGCGAAATTTTCAATGTGTGGTCGCTATCGATATGACCTCTTTCGAAGTTGGAATTACAACCAAAAGCAGGCATTATTTGTTGGCCTCAACCCATCTACAGCGGATAATAAAATCGATGATCCTACGATTCGTAAATGCGTTAGATTCGCTGACTCGTGGGGATATGGTTCAATAGAGGTTGTAAATCTTTTCGCCTATAAAGCTACCCACTCAAAAAATTTGTTGACTTCAAGGGATCCTATTGGCCCTAAAAATGATTACTGGATTAAGAAAGCCTACACTCGAAGCGATATAGCAATTGCTTGTTGGGGATCTTTTGGGAGTTTTCAAGAAAGATCAACCAAAGTGGCTGCGGACTTAATAAAGCTTCATTGCCTTGCCATAAATAATGATGAAGAATCAACCCATCCACTTTATCTACGTGCAAATTTAAAACCTATCCCTTATGCTAAAACCCAATCGATCTAAATGACCTTAACTTTATTTTGAGATTCCTGTTAAATATATTGTGGTTAACGGCCGCACTAAATGTAAATTGGCGAAAACTTCTCTACCGAAAATTACGTCGCATGGGAGATATACCCAGTTTCCCCTTCGAAAAAGACTTTTTTGGCTTACGCTATAAGGGGAATCTAAATAATAATATTGACGCAAGTGTATTTTTCTATGGGGCATTCGAAAAACCATTGCTTTATTTTATGAGCGATGTATCGGAATCTATTCGAGAACAACATCCAAATACTAAAATCACTTTTGTCGATATTGGCGCAAATACAGGACAGCATTCTTTATATATGTCCCAATTCGCCGAATCTGTAGTGGCTTTCGAGCCTTTTCCTCTTGTGAGTCAGAAATTCAAGAAACAAATATCCCTCAATAAAATAACAAATATTCAACTATACGAGTGCGGACTTAGCGATAAGGACGAATCCCTAACCTTTTATGCTCCTACCGGGTCAAATCAAGGCACGGGCTCCTTTGATAAAAATACTGCAACGAAAGGCAACAAAGGAACTTCCAAGCTTAAGCTTTATAATGGTGATGATTTCGTAAAAAAAGAACAAACTAAACAGATCTCATTGATTAAAATTGATGTTGAGGGCTTCGAGAAACGAGTATTGACGGGCCTGAAAGCTACATTAGCTGAAAACCGTCCGCTAATTATTTGCGAGGTCTCATATGGGGAGCAGTACTCATTTATCAGCTCAATAGACTTTCTAGAAAACCTACCAAATGATTATGACCTATTTCGCTTTAACACCCGAAATGCTGATGGAAGTAAGGCCAAACGGCGTGGTTCGGCCGCAAAGCGTTCAGGCAGCTACGAAATTCTGGCATTAAAAGGTTGGCGAGAATTCGGACAGGATGATGTTATTGCTGTGCCTAGAGAGAAACTTGACATTATCATGAAAAATAAAAAGGCCTAGCGCTAAGAATTCAATCCTAGCCTAGGCCACTTAATATCCGTATCTTACACAAACAATAATCGTCTTTACACTAACTTTCTTTAGTAAATAGTTGTTTTTTTTGTAAATTTTCTTGAGCTAAGGAATCGAATAGTAAGTGGCGCGCCCGGGAGGACTCGAACCTCCAACCCCCTGCTTAGAAGGCAGGTGCTCTATCCGGTTGAGCTACGGGCGCCTGAAAGCCGCGTATTCTACACTAATACGTGAATCGCGCCATGAACAGATATCGCTAGATTGGTCGGCTGGGAAAGGAATCCGCATCTTTGATAGGTCTTATGCCCAGAGTCAGCTGTTCCATAACAACTTAACCCTGTATACATAGCTGCCATTATTAACGAAACACTTTTATACATGATAAGCAGCTTTGATATTAAACAAGAATTCTAATTTCTTAATTCAATGGGGAAATCGGTATTTATCTCTTCTAAACGTATTCTTTCGTCACCAATCGTTTCGCTGCGATTAACTTTATTCATAAATATTTTGTATAGTCTCCTAAAATACATTGCTGCACTTAAATAAAAACAAATTACTTATTCATATTTTAGTCGTTATTCCTCGCCTAGTTTCTGTTTTTTGAGCCAGACGAAATCTCGTAGTCGAAAAATGGGGTGACTGACGGGGTTCGAACCCGCGACAACCGGAGTCACAGTCCGGGGCTCTACCAACTGAGCTACAGTCACCATAACTTGTAGATCGCCGTAAAAATTGGTCGGGGTAGCTGGATTCGAACCAACGACCCTCTGCTCCCAAAGCAGATGCGCTACCAGGCTGCGCTATACCCCGACATTTTCAACGACTTCAATTTTCGAAGGAACGGCATAATACTCGCGTCCACAGAACTCGTCAATTAATCCAGAGTCACCCTTAAGACCTTACTTCAAATGGCATTTAAACTGTGAAGTTAGTAACAACCTATTCTTAGTTTTTGTTATCTATCAATTCGCCAACTACTAGCACCATTTGCATCCTCTACAACTACTTTCATGGATAATAACTGATCTCTGATTTCATCAGCACGAGACCAGTTTTTTTCTTTTCTCGCCTGATCTCTCTCAGCGACAAGGCTATTAATAGCCACCGCATCCAAATCGATACTTTTATCTTCTCTTAAAAATTCTTCTGGTTGTAAATTTAAAATACCTAATGTTCCTCCTAACTTCATAAGCAACTTTCCTAATTGATTCGCCAGATCAAAATTAGTTGATTTCAGTTTATTTATCTCGGTAACCATCTCAAATAGAACACTGCATGCTTCCGCTGTATTAAAATCGTCATCCATTGCTGAAAAAAACGCTTTCTCATGCCTACTATTCGTTAGTGATTTAGCATACTCTATTTTCAAATCTTTTAACGATATATAAATTCTTTCCAATGCTTTGGCTGATTGTTGCAAACTCTTTTCTGAATAATTAATAGGGCTACGATAATGACTTGAAATTAACAAGTACCTTACAACTTCCGCTTTATACTTTTTTAGCACTTCGCTGACAGTAAAAAAGTTGCCTAACGACTTCGACATTTTTTTATCGTCAATCCTTAACGGCCCATTATGCAGCCAATAATTAGCGAATTTTGAATCCGTTGCGCACTCGGATTGTGCAATCTCATTCTCATGATGCGGAAAAAGAAGATCTGTTCCTCCGCCATGAATATCAAAATTATCTCCTAAGGCATTAGTTGACATAGCTGAGCATTCAATATGCCACCCTGGCCTACCATAACCCCAAGGTGAATCCCATCCAACGCTATCATCTGCAGAAGATTTCCATAACACGAAGTCTCTAGGATCTTTCTTCAATTCACCTATTTCTACCCGCGCCCCTTCCAATAATTCATCCATTTTCTTTTTCGATAATTTTCCATAATCAGGAAAATTACTTACCGAGAAATAAACATCCCCGTTATTCGCTCTGTACGCAAAATCTTTGTTAATTAGAATTTCAATCATGGAAATCATCTGACTAATATGCTCAGTGGCGCGGGGCTCATGATCCGGAGGGTGAATCGACAAAGCCTTCTCATCGTCATGCATCAACCGAATAAAACGCTCTGTGAGATCTGAAAAGATCTCGTTATTTTCAGAAGCTCTCTTAAGTATCTTATCGTCAATATCCGTGATATTCCGCACATAGGTGACATCAAAACCACGAGCCCGCAAATAGCGAACTATGACATCAAAGGCAACAAGCATGCGCGCATGACCGAGATGAGTATAGTCATAGACCGTAAGCCCACAAACATAGATACGGACCTTGCCTTTTTCTAAGGGCCGAAATTCTTCCTTTTTTT
>JAQWTK010000024.1 GCA_029242705.1 Gammaproteobacteria bacterium
TTGAATTAAGTTGATTTGAATCGCCTACGCGTTCTGTTAAGTGCTGCATCTGGTCAATGTCTGCCATCAAGAGTGCATGTGCATCTCCTTCTAATTGGGAGGCTAGGGACCTCATTTTCCCAATTATTAATTTATCCCGTTCCAACCTAGATATCCTCCGTGCGGCTCGTTCTTCATCTAGTTCTTGAAGGCTAGACTTATATTTCGCGAGGGCGGACACTAATTTCCCTATTTCATCATCTTCACTTACAAAAACACTTTTCTTTTGCTTTATATCTGCATCCAGGTTCCCTTGTGTTAATTCGTTCAGGACATAAATTGCGCCGCCGAGACGATCGAAGATTCTTCTCTGAACGAAGAAAAGAACAAATAAAATCGCAAACACCGCTAATGCTGTCACGAGGATTACCGTAATCGTAATTCCGTCTGTTTCGAACAAAGTTGCGCTTACGTCACGTGTTATTGCCAGTTTGTAACGAGAAGCTACTTCGCCGCTAGAGCTAAGGGGGATTAGTGAAGCAGAACTTGCTTGACTAGCGGCATCACAAAACTCGGAATTATTTTCATTAAAAAAAGCAGTAATCCTGCAGTAAAATCGATTTCGAGTATTTGTGATTACGGTACTTTGTATAGAAGAGTTTGTTTGCAAAGCCCTGGCCAGCCCACTTTGAATGGTTAAGGCAGCAGTTTCTTCTTGACCTGCATAGAGGCCTTCCGGGCGAAGAGTATTAACCATTATTGCGCCGACATTCAGGTCATTTGATATAGTTTCCACGAGCCCATCTGCCGCTTGGCCCAGAGTTACTATAAACTCGGTTGTGCCATCTACACGAATAGGAAATGCATGCACTAGTGTGTAATTTTCTTCCTCTGTGGTCGAGTGCACCATGTATCCTGACCATGGTTGCCCAGTTGAGTTGAGATTGCCATAAAGTTCAAAACGTGAGCCCATCCCAGCAAATTCCGTTTCATAAATCGTTGAGCAAGGATCATATTCTCTAGCGAAGATGGATTTACGGCAAAAAATAGTTTCTAAATTGTTTGCTTGTGTAATTTGGTAAAAGAGAATCTCTCTACGTTGAAGAGGCGGGCCGAAAAAAAGAGTTAAAAATCGTTGCGCACCCCGAGTATCTTCGGATTGAATGGCCTGAATGAATGGATTAACTAGTTCGCCGGTTCCTGCGGCACTAAGATCTGTAAGATAATCTCCGGCAGAATTTCTCTGCTGAAAATTTAGAGGATTAGGGTTTTCAGGCAGCCAAAAGTATTCCCCGTCCCCACTGGTTCCAAAACTCTCTAGCCTGTCAAACTCTACTTGGGTCAACCGCTGCCAGGCGTCAGAGTATGTGTCAAATTTAAGATCAGTCTCTGACTGTGCCACCACCGATGCTTTTTCTTCCAGAAAAAACCAAACTACTGATGCTGTCGAAAGCGCACCTAGAATTGATAATATTAATAATGTTGTCCGTATACGCATAGATATCTTCTTGGATGTTTGCGTTAATCAAATAATATGACCGTGATTACTTTTCAATTCTCGCATCATCTAGCATCTGTTCTATAGCGTTGCCTCTATTATATCTCCCTGGCCAATGGGAACTTAGAATAACTCCAACCGAATTATCTGCTGGATCCATCCAAAATCCTGTATTGTATGCCCCACCCCAACGGTAGAAGTCAACTTCAGAAGGGTTATCAAGCTGCAGATTTATTCCGAATCCTGCTCCAAAAATATTGTTACCAAATTGCGCTGGATAAGCAACGTCAACTTGTTCTGACAACATAAAAGCAACCGATTCCTCTGAAATTATTCGTTGACCTTGGAATTCCCCTCCATTCATTATCATAGACATGAATTTTAAATAATCTTGTCCAGAGCCATTTATGCCGCCGCCGCCCGAATCAAATTGATAGCGCTCGTCGCCGTGAACCAATCCGCGAGGGCACTGCATGAAACTTGGTCTTTCCGCGTTTTCATTTCCATCCACTTCAGCAATCTTCCAATAAATTTCCGAGCCTTCTACCTGGCCAATCGCCGGATTATTGGCTCCAGGCAAACCATATATCATCGCCCAATTTGAGGTTAAATTTTCTTCTGACATAGTAAATCCAGCGCCTGTCATGTTTAGTGGCGTAAACAGAATTTCATCTAGATAATCGCCCATCGTCATTCCGGTTACGATTTCAATTACTGCGCCTAAAACGTCAGTACCAACGGAATAATTCCATTCTGTTCCAGGTTGAGCAACTAAGGGTATTTGAGAAAGTATGTCCATATTTTCTTCGCGACTTATACATCTATCAATAATATTAAATTCATCATAGAGTTTCGCTACATCTCCAACGCCGGTTACATATTCTCCATAAGTGAGCCCTGAGGTATGAGTCATTAGGTCGAGGATGGTAATAGGGCGGTTAGATTCCTCAAGTTGTTCAAGGCTTCCACCTGGCGCTACAAACATGTCAGAAAATTGAGGTAAAAACTCACTCAACTGAGAGTCTAATTTAAGTTGTCCATCTTCTATTAGGCGCATAATCGCAGTGCTAACGAATGGTTTGGTCATCGAGGCCAGCGGATACAGTGTATTTAGATCTACAGGGTTATCAGTCTCCACTCGAGCATTACCGTTGCTGGCGGAATAGAACACTTTTCCTTCTTTCGCTACAGCAATTATATAGTTTGGTATCAGGCCATCCTCATAAAGTGCTTCAAATCCATCGCTGACAGAAGATAGTTTTGCTGAATCGTAACCCGCTTCTTCCGGAGTCACTGACATCAGATCGTCAGCAAGAGAGTGAGTACCAATAGAAATTATAAAAACCAACGATATTTTTATTGATAAAGAAAATAAGCGGTTTAAATCAGAAATTATTTTTAACATCTTGCTTTCCCCTTATAGTTAAACCTTCGGTAAAATTAGATGAATTTAAATTTATTCGGAATCTAATACTTCTTTTAAAGCAATTAATGAATTTGCGATTTTCATAGCTTGCTCGTCTTCATTGAGCATTTTTGAAAAAGCCTCATCTAGCTGTGTCAGTTTGTTTTGGAATTTCAGCTTAATTGCATCTTTTGTCAGCAATTCTTCCTTGCCTTCTCGCCAAGCAACATTGTTTGCTTGACGCTCCCTAATCAGGAAAGCAGGGTCGCAGGCTCTAAAAAAATAAGAGCCATTCTGCGTTTCTCTATGACAAGTAACCTCAAAGTCCTCGATTTCGTTGAAAGAGTTAAACGCTGCTATAAGATCGTCTTCAATATTTTCTATTTCTTTTTGGATCAAAGGCTCAAATACTGATTCGTCGGCGCTAATAATATCACTCAAACGCAATATGTCGCCTTGGCCAATGACATTGGAAGAATTTAACATCATTATGAGGGTAAGTAATGGGATAATACTTTTCACTTTCGCTGCTTGCCTTTAGGAAGATTCTTAGCCCTTCATTCTATTAAAGCTCCTTAGATATAACAACCAGACATATGCTGGGATGATAGCTAAGCTATGATTCACGATAATGAATGGTGCGCTTATTTAATTTTTTCTAACACGAATAAATTCTGAGAACCGGACAAATTGTAACTGAATATTCAAATGCGATCATTGATCAGTTAATCCAGAGCTCATCTTCTTCCGAGTAAGCGGTAAATCAACAAATTTTGGATCCCGTTTCTGTTTTGGGGCTGTGATCGCCTCTTGAATTTCATCTTGCTGCAGCATGCTGGCGTTCCAGATGCCAATATAATCCAGTGTGTCAACAGTGTTATGATCTCTAGCATAATTGATAATTCGTTTACTGCCATAAATCGCCAGCGGCGCTTTACTAGCGATTTGCTTGGCTATTTTCATTACACCAGATAGCATAGAATCTTGATCTTTATAGACTTCATTCACTAATCCGAGGGTTTTTGCTTCATGAGCTAACATTTTTCTACCAGTATAGGCTAGTTCTTTTGCGACACCTTCGGGTAATAATTTGGTTATGCGTGGAAAGGTTCCAACATCAGCGGTCATTCCAATGTTTATTTCGAAAATTGTTAGGAATGCATCTTCTGTCATGTAGCGCATATCACAAGCCGTAATAAGATCTACACCTCCACCTATTGCCCCACCTTGTATGGCGACAAGCACAGGAACACGACATTCTTCCAGGCATGAAAAAGTTTGTTGTAAATACTTAACCGTATCGTAAAGTTTTGCGCCACCTACTCGATCTAATTCTTGTTGTTTTTTAGGGTCGGTGGAAATCTCAGTTGAGCTACCAAAAACCGAGGTATCTATTCCTGATGTGAAGTGAGGACCAGTTGAAGAGATAACAATTACTCTCGCTAATGATTCTTGATCGATTTTTCGTATGATTTGAGGCAATTCATCCCAGAATTCTGGAATCATACTATTGCGTTTTTCTGGTCGATTAAGAATCAATTGTGCGATGTTATCTTCGATGACTAGATTAAAACAGGTACTATTCACTGTACTTCTCTCCTAGGTTAATTGCGTCTACAGTGGAAATTAACGGTATCCCGGCCACTAAACACGTTCTCTACTACGGACCCCCAGGATGAAGTGCCAGACGTTGCCATGCGACGCCGCCGGTCGTTCATGTAAAGCTCAAATTTTTTTTTCTCGGTTTCGTTAAGTATTGATTGGATGTCAAACAAAACTACTCTGTAATATTTGGCGATAAAATTTTTAGTGAATTGGTCTCTTTGTTTATAGGCATCTAGAGCCTGTTCTATACGAGCATCTCCTATAAGGTTTGATTTATTCCAGGCGTCACACATCGCTCGAACATTGGCCATTTCATTGTTATTTATAAAACTACGAGCGTTAGAAAGAGTTATTAATATATCTTTCATCTTTGTATCTGAAATTCCCAGCCGGATTTTAGTAGTTTCAGGTTCGTTGGTAATTTCTTTTATTAATCTATTTAAAACTGCACGATCAATTTCTTCTGCCGCTATTGTAGGCGCCAACACACTTAACTCTCGTGGCGATTCTTCATTGTTACGAATCTCATTTGCCCGTGCCGCGGGGTCGAGCTTTGAGCCAACCCCTATTTGTGCTATTTCTTGTGAACTTAACGCGCTACTCAAGGTGATGAGAAGCAAACTCATAATACGCGGAGCCGACATATTAACCATTTAGTTTCTGCGAATTTCAGTAGGCGTTAGCTGTGGATAATTGATTCCGAGCTGATCTAGGTATGTTTCATAGCGAGTCGAGTCATAATGAAGCTCTTCTAAAAGAGACCTGAACTCCGCCATAATATTTTCATTCTTCTCTATTGCGGGTGGATCGTTAGGACCTATAAAAGGAGTGTATTGTTCATCCGCAGTTTGTACGTCTTCGAAGTATGACTGAGCTTCGTTAACTAAAACATCATTCTGTACTAGGTCAAGCATGGTTGTTGCAACCACTTTTGCACCAGTGAGCGCGCCCTTGTGTGCAATTGGAGTAGCCATTGCCATGGCGCTAGACCAGTGATGACCTTGCAAGCCTCGAACATTAGAAGGGTAACGCAACGTTACGGTTGGAACATTCCACGAAATATCACCGATGTCATCTGATCCGCCAGATATTGGTTCTTCTAGGTCTGGTGTAATACCAGAAAGTTCGGTTGCTAATCCCTGGGGTTCATCCGCCCCCATCAACGTTTGCAGCGCTTTTGCGAATTGTTGGTCGTCCTCGGACCAGTTGGGCAAACCAATATTTTGGATATTCTCATCCATCGCCAACGCAATAGGTCTATTAAAATGTCTTGGATAAGCTGCACCTACGATACGTCGTGATACGGAGGTGTCTGTCATTAACGATGCACCTTCGGCGATTTGTTGTAGCGTTTCGAAATTTCCTCGTATGCCATCTGCGGTAACTTCACGGATAAAATACCAGACACTTGCCGATGAAGGCACGACATTGGGCTGGTCACCTCCGTTACTAATGACGTAATGAGAGCGCTGAAGAGGGTGTAAATGTTCTCTACGATAATTCCAAGCGATATTCATTAATTCTACTGCATCTAATGCACTCCGCCCTTTCCATGGGTCTCCCGCCCCATGCGCGGCGATCCCATCGAATAAATACTCCACTGATACTAGTCCGGTGCCGCGAGCTCTGCCCCAACTCACACTTAAATTATTAGAAACATGTGTGAATAAAACTGCGTCTACTCCTTCGAATAATCCGTCTCTTGCATACCAGGCTTTAGTTCCAAGTAATTCTTCAGCAATACCTGGCCAAAGTACGATCGTGCCTGGGAGTCCTTCCCTTTCCATTATTTCTTTTACTGCTAACGCCGCAACAATATTGACGGCTTGCCCTGAGTTATGACCTTCGCCATGGCCAGGCGCACCTTCAATCATTGGTTGGCGATAAGCGACTCCCGGCATTTGTGAGGCGCGAGGGATTCCATCAACGTCAGAACCTAATGCGATGACAGGTTCTCCACTTCCCCAGCTTGCCCACCATGCTGATGGTATTCCCGCGACACCAAGCTCGACGCTAAAACCATTCTCTTCCAGGATTTCTGCAAGATAGCGTTGGGTTTCGAATTCCTGAAAACCCAGCTCCGCAAACGAAAAAAGGCTGTCTATTATTTCCTGTGTAAGTTTCTGCATGGAGTCGATAGAATTGATAGCCTCTGATTTGAGGTCATTTAAATCTGAATTTTGAGCAAAAATAGAGCCGCCAGAAATAAAACTAGCGAGCCACAAAGCTATCAGAGCTTTTCGAATGACCATCGCAATACCTCACAAATTGTTGTTTGGTCATCAGGGTACGCTTTTTTCAAGATCAGTACTAGAGTGCCTAAGAATAATCTAGAGGTTGTATCTGCATGAATTTTGAAGTTTAAGTATGGGAGCTATTAAGAGATCTTTGGGCCAGCCGTTCTAGTTACTGAGGACAAAGTTGGAGGAAAAGCAGATGGAAGCTTTAATCACAAATGTAAACTGGTTGGGTGTTGGTTTAAGTACGATTATATGTTTTTTGTTAGGAGCTCTTTGGTTCTCGGAAATATTTTTCGGGACCAAATGGGCCGAAGGAATTAATATTAAAGTTGGGCCTGGTGAGAAGCAGTCGGTGCCGGCATTGGTTAATCAGTTTTTAGGAACATTATTGCTTGCCTGGATAGTTAGTTTAGCCGTTGGCAATGATTCCATTGCGTTCGTTGTTTTGATTAGTTTTACATTTGTCTTTCTACTGACAGCTTCAAACTTGATCGCTGGTCATACCGTTTACGCTTCTATAGCAGAGGGAGCTTTTGTCATTGTCATGTCCATTATCATGGTGATATGTAATTTAATTTTATGAATAAATCTAAAGTTACATTATTTTATCTAGGCAGGCGCTAAGAGTTTTATGCTCTAAATCAATTTCTAACTCTTTAACTCGTTCTGAAATTACGTGGGCGCTGGATAGGAGTGCTGCGTCTGCCATCTCACCAAATAAAATTTGTATAAGCTTGCCTGGCATTCTGGGAAGGGCAGGTCTTTGTATGGCGGAGCTTAAAGTTTGTACTAACTCTCTGTTACTTGCAGGTTGATTTGATGTCAAATTAATCGGACCTGAGAAAGATGGCTTATCTATTATAGCTTTCATTATGGTGATCGCATCACATAAACTAATCCAGCTAATCATTTGGTTGCCGGAACCAATCACACCTACTGTGGCTAGTCGTAAAGGCAGCAATAAGTTATTTATAAGTCCACCTTGGGGACTAAGCACGAGGCCAAACCGCAAGTGACAGGTCCGTATTCCGCGTTCTTCTGCCGGCGCGGTAGCTCTTTCCCAGTCAATGGCAACCTGAGATAGGAAATCTTTTCCTGCTGAACTGAACTCCGAAAATATTTCTGAGGGGTGAGTTCCATAATATCCAATCGCTGAAGCTGAAAGAAGTGAGTGGGGCTTTTGGGGCAACTCGGATAATGCATTGCAGAGAGTTTGTGTAGTCTTGACTCTGCTATCTAAAATATTTTTCTTGAC
>JAQWTK010000039.1 GCA_029242705.1 Gammaproteobacteria bacterium
AATTAATTTTTTAATTTCTTCAAAGTAAGGTTCCATAGGATACCAATGCGGGCTCATTACAGAAAAAGCAATGAGATCAGGCTTCAAGTCTTGAATTATTTTTCCATAATTCTCCGGTGAGTATTTTTCGGAATCTCGGAGTATTAGAACAGGCTCCAGAAGCACCTCAACCCAAGGAAAATCACGCTTAAGGTATGCCGACATGCTGGCTATTGGCATAGCAATTTCATTACCGTCAGGTGAATAGAATGATAAAACTAAGCGCAATTTTTGTTTAGTTACAGAACCGAAAAATCGCGACTTTTGCTGCGGATAGGCAGAAAGCTCATTACTTACGGCGATTATGTCGGCTTTGGAATTCATAATTCCCCCTGGGTACTGGTATACCATTCCTTTAATTCAGAATTTTTTCCCACAACATTCCTCAATATTATTACATATCGACAATAATCCTTAGAATTATATCATCAAATCTTTCCTAGAATCATGACCATATGCTGAATTACAAGTATTCCTGGGCTCCTACGAAAGAAATTCAGCCAATGTTACTCTAAACGTGCACTTGGATTATGGTTCGACTTATATGTAGACTGGGCCACCAATGTTAATTTTAAATTATTCGACAGGAACTCTGTTAGCAATGAATGCTCTAGACGCTCTTTATACTCGTATTTCCGCCCCAAGGCTTTGTGAGCCCGCGCCGGATGATCCAACATTAGAAAATATCTACCGCGCAGCTTTTCGCGCTGCTGACCACGGGCTTTTAAGGCCCTGGCGATTCCTAATAATCCGAGGAGAATCTCGATCCAGATTAGGCCAGCTATTTCTTGAGGCCAACTTAGAGTCAGACCCAAATATTTCGCTCGAAAAGCAGGAAAATATAAGAAAAAAACCGTTGCGCGCGCCCTTGATTATAGTGACCATATCCAGCCAAAAAGAGCACCCCACAGTGCCGGAGTTCGAACAAGATTTATCGGCGGCTGCAGCAACCCAGAACATGCTTATAGCAGCTCATGCGCAGGGAGTAGGCGCTATGTGGAGAACGGGATCAATGGCTTATCACTCTATTGTAATTCAAGGCTTAGGCCTCTCTAAAGAAGAGAAAATTATTGGCTTTCTTTATTTAGGTAGTATTGACGGGCCTTCGAAATCAATAATCGAACCTAAAATAAGCGATTTTTTTAAAGTTTGGTAATTCAACTGAGGTAACGACTTTTTAATAAAAAAACCGCATATTTGAAGAAATGTAATTTCACTAAAGCGGCTTTTATTAAACCACACAAAATTAGGCTTTAAGCCAATTCAAAGTCCGGCCCTTAGGTGGGTAATGCTATAATCTTTATTTTTAATGGTTGCTCCTGTGCGCACTACAATTTTTTCAACACCAATACTGACTCCAATTCTCCGTGTTATTTCAATTATCATCTTAAAATCTATAGGATGGAATGCCAGAGGAGAAGAGACTACTATTAAAAAATTCGTCTTAATTGGAGCTCCGCATACTAGTAACTGGGATTTTCCTCTCATGCTGATGGTTGTTCTAAAATTAAAACTAAGCGTTTTTTGGATGGGAAAACATACGTTATTTCCTTTTCCATTTGCTGGATTAATGAAATGGTTAGGTGGAATTCCCATAAACCGCTCGGCATCTCATAATGTTGTAAGAGAAACGGTTAAACATTACAAAGAAAATAACGAGCTAATAGTTCTAATACCACCAGAAGGAACACGGAGTAAAGTAAAGGAATGGAAAACCGGCTTTTATCATATAGCGAATATGGCAAATGTTCCTATCCTATTAGGATATGTTGACGCTAAAAATAAAGAAGCTGGATTTGTCGACTTTTTCTACCCAACTGGAAACCCAGAAAAAGATATGAATGAAATACAGAAATTTTATGCTCCATTGAAAGGTCTAATTGCTAAAAACTCTTAAAGCCTTCGCTTAGAATTACAATAATTATGATTTTTTTACGGCCGAAGAGTCGTAGCCTAAACAAGTCATAAGAGTACTAAATACATAAGCTGCATATTCTTCTGTATTAACTCCACGTAATTTAAATTTCCATTGTTTTAAGTGCCATTGTTGCAGTTGCGCGATCACTTGTGATGCAAGCAAGTCTGGTCTTTCACAAACGAATTTCTTAGAGTTTATTCCTTTACGAATAATTCCCATGAAAATATCTTCGCCCCGCAATTCAACATCTAAAGCAAATGTCTGTTGCTCCTTTGGTAATCCTTTTAATTCCATGAAGCAGAAATAATACCAAGAGCTCATTATTTCCATCATATAAATTTCCCCAAAAATCATAGCACGCAAACAATCTACAGGCTCAAGATTATCACGCACTAAACCACCGACAACTTTATCAATATAATCACGTTGCACCCCCTCGATAACCGAAGCAAGATCGTTTTTCGATCCAATATATGCATAAAGCCCACCCATACTGATCCCGGTCTCCTTACTTAAATCTCTCAAACTCATAGCCTGAAAACCCTGAGTGCTTGATAACTTAAACGTCGCCGTAAATATTTTTTCGAGATTAGAAATAGCGGCATTAACATTTTTAATTTGCATTTTATCTTTGTGCATTTCAAAGACGTTACGCCATAATGTTTCACCTTGAAGGTCCCATTTTGCCTTAAACGCTTCAAAACTTGTGTCATAAGGCCACTCTGACATGACTAACCCTCCGGATTGAATGATTTAGCGCGTAAGATGAAGTTTATACTAATTATACAAAGTTTTAAGACAGCTATTAGATTAATTTAGCCAAGTACTAGTACTTTTTAGTTGAGTTTACTCAGACCCAATAGGACACTATAGCAATGGTTCCTGCTACCGCGCATAAAAATAGGGATGCCAATCTCAACACTTCGTGAGATATTTTATGAAGGGTTCTCATAGCGACCCAATAGCCCGCCAATGTCGCTGGCATTAATGGTAGTGAGATGAGTATTTGTTGCAGACCAAAACGACCTATTACCGCCAGCATTATTAATGACATTAGACAACTAACGCAAAAAAAAGCAGCCATATTGGCTCTTATAAAATCATTTTCTTCGTGCTGAAGGAGTAAAGCCATTGGTGGACCACCAATCGAACTGCTGGTACCCATAAAGCCTGACAAAAATCCGGCAGAGAACATTTTGCGCGGGGTGGGATTAAATTTAACTTTAGTAAGGCTCAAAAGTACCGCCACGAGTACTGAAATACCCAGCCACAAAGCTAACTCCTTCAAGGATATCCAGAGTAAAAGTAACCCGCCTGCAATAGTGCCAGGGATGCGACCGATTACCGCATATTTTAGCCCGGAAAAAGAAATCGAATGCGAATGTTTCGCGGCGTTAGCAAGCGATAAAGTAAAGGCTGCCACAGTGATTGGTGCGGGCACATAAAGAGGATCTATTAAAAATAAAACAGGCGCAGATACAATAGCAAGACCAAAACCAAGTGAGCTCTGAATATAAGATCCGATAAATATGACCACAGTAGCTATAAGTATTTCCATAAGCTTTACAGGTACTGTTAAGAACTAGCGCGGGATATTACTCTCAATGGCACTTTTACTCCAGTCAAAAAATTTATTTAAATTTAAAATGCAACTTATAATCAACCATAACAACAAAGCCTTTTTATCAATTCCATAGACTTTAATTCACGTCTTTTAATCTCTACTAATTAATCTCTACTAATAAATCTTTGATTTTGTTAATTTCCATGCTCCTAGAGGCATAAAAACTTATCAATCGAGTTCTTCGGTTGCTGCGATCACCTTTGCTCTTTTACAATAACAAATTGGGAACCCCATAAAATAAGGATAAGACAATGAAATCAAGAGCTGCTGTCGCCTTTTCCGCTGGCAAGCCGTTGGAAATCGTAAATGTTGATCTAGAAGGGCCAAAAACGGGAGAAGTACTAGTTGAAATCAAAGCAACTGGAATTTGCCATACCGATGCATTTACACTTTCAGGAGATGACCCTGAAGGGGCGTTCCCGGCAATTTTAGGTCACGAAGGCGCTGGAATCGTGAGAGAATTGGGACCCGGTGTTAATTCCGTTGATGTAGGCGATACGGTAATACCCCTTTATACACCCGAATGCCGCCAATGCGATTTCTGCCTAAATCCTAAGACCAATTTATGTCAGTCAATACGAATGACGCAAGGTCAAGGTGTTATGCCGGATGGAAGCAGTCGCTTTTCGCTTGATGGGGCCCCAATTCTTCATTATATGGGATGTTCAACATTCTCAAACTTTACGGTGCTTCCCGAAATAGCGGTTGCAAAAATTAGAAAAGACGCTCCGTTTGACAAGGTTTGCTATATCGGTTGCGGTGTGACAACTGGCGTAGGCGCAGTAGCTTTCGATGCCAGAGTGCAGCCTGGCAGCACGGTTGCAGTTTTTGGGTTAGGCGGGATAGGCCTGAATGTTATCCAAGGAGCTCGCATGGTCGGCGCGGACCGTATAATTGGTATTGATATCAATCCAAATCGAGAGAAATTAGGAAATCTTTTTGGTATGGATGATTTTATAAATCCGAAAGACGTAGACAACGTTACCCAAGCTATAATCGATATGACGGATGGAGGGGTAGACTTTAGTTTTGAATGTATTGGCAATACAAATACTATGAGAGAAGCTCTAGAGTGCTGCCACAAGGGATGGGGAGAGTCATTTATTATCGGCGTAGCTGGTGCTGGCCAAGAAATTTCAACCCGTCCTTTTCAATTGGTTACCGGGCGCTCATGGAAAGGGACAGCTTTCGGCGGCGCGCGAGGCAGAACTGACGTTCCGCGAATCGTAGACTGGTATATGGAAGGAAAAATCCAAATTGACCCGCTAATTACACATACGATGGAATTAGAAGAAATAAATACTGCGTTCGATCTGATGCACAAAGGCGAAAGTATTAGATCTGTCGTAGTTTATTAATAAAAATAAGGTTCTCTTATGAAATACCTACATACTATGGTCCGAGTCTCAAATATTGAAGACTCATTAGATTTTTACTGCAATAAACTGGGATTAAAAGAAATCAATCGATATGAAAGCGACGAAGGTCGATTTACTCTGGTCTTTCTAGCTGCCCCCGGCGACGAAGAAGCGCAGGTCGAATTAACATACAACTGGGACTCTGAGCCATATGATGAAGGTCGTAATTTCGGTCACCTTGCATATTCTGTAGAGGATATTTATGAAACTTGCCAGAATTTACTTGATCATGGAGTAGTTATTAATCGACCTCCTCGTGACGGAAGGATGGCATTTATTCGCTCTCCCGATAATATTTCGGTAGAACTGATACAAAATGGAGATGCTCTACCTAAAAAGGAACCTTGGGCAAGTATGGATAATACCGGCAATTGGTAGTTCTGACTTGAGCTAAAAACCGTGCTCGTTTATGATTAGCCTTCTCCGAAACAGGGTCTCTTAAGAATAAGCTAAGCTGTAAAATAGACTTAAACTTCTTGATTTCACAATAATTGGGTAACCCGCAATGCAATTACTTGACGGAAAGTTGTGCTCTGAAAAAATTCGAAAAGAAATAAAAAAAGAGGTTGAAGCTATAGTTGCGAAAGGCGGTCGTCCACCACATCTAGCTGCTGTTTTAGTGGGCAATGACGGAGCTAGCGAGAATTACGTCGCTTTTAAAGTAAAAGATTGCGCTGAAGTAGGCTTTGATTCAACAACCATTCGACTCAAAGATACCATCAGTGAGCAAGAGTTACTTAATAAAATTAACGAACTAAACAACGACGAGAAAATAGATGGTTTTATTGTTCAGTTACCTATACCTAAACATATAAATGAGAGCAATATTATTTTAGCAATTGATTCAAAAAAAGATGTAGACGGTTTTTGTCCAGAAAATGTAGGCAATCTAGCCTTGGGGCTTCCAACTTATATTTCAGCAACACCAAATGGCATTATGGAATTACTCCGGCGTTATGATATTGAAACCGAAGGAAAACATTGTGTAGTTTTAGGCAGGAGCAATATTGTAGGCACACCTATAGCTGTTTTAATGTCTAGAAATAGCACGCCTGGGAACGCCACTGTTACTATTGCCCACAGTAGAACTGCCAATTTAAAAGAACTTTGTCTTAGCGCCGACATTCTTATCGTTGCAATCGGTAAAACAGAATTTGTTACCGCCGATATGGTGAAGGGCGGAGCCGTGGTAATTGACGTCGGACAAACGCGAGTACCTGATGATAGTAAAAAAGCAGGATTTCGAAATGTCGGTGACGTCGATTTTGAAAACGTCAAAGAAAAATGTTCTTATATAACTTACGTAACGGGCGGCGTTGGACCAATGACCCGAGCGTCTCTCCTTCAGAATACCCTTAAAGCATACCAAAGAGGATAGAATATTTAAAATGTTTCAATCACTTAAACCTCTTCCGCCAGATCCAATTCTTGGGCTATCGGTCGCATTTAACCAAGATACGAACCCCAATAAAGTAGACTTGGGAATAGGCGTGTATAAAGATGAGGACGGCAACACACCAGTAATGAAAGCCGTCAAACAAGCGGAAGAAACTATCCTAAATTCTCAATCAACCAAGGCCTATCTAGGCCCGATGGGATCACCTGATTATAACGACGCAGTAGCTAAACTTATTCTAGGCGAGAGCCTTAACCGTAGCCTAGGCGAAAGAAGAGTCACGATTCAAACACCAGGAGGTTGCGGTGGCTTAAGGATCGCAGCCGAATTCATTTCGAAGGCAAACACTAATTCCACAATTTGGGTCAGCGATCCTACATGGGCCAATCATAAGCCACTTATAGGCTCTGCCGGATTAAAATTTAATTCATATCCTTACTATGACTATACGACAAACAGCGTGAATTTTGAGGGAATGGTGGATGCGCTAAAAGAAACTTCTGACGGCGATGTGGTTCTATTGCATGGTTGTTGCCATAACCCAAGCGGCGCAGACCTGAGCCCGGAACAATGGCAAACGATTAAAGCTACCGCCTTAGCTCAAGGTTTTACTGTATTTATTGATTTAGCTTATCAAGGGATGGGGAGCGGTTTAGAGGCAGACGTATACGGAGTGCGTCTTCTGGCAGAATCTTTACCCGAATTACTTGTAGTAAGTTCTTGTTCTAAAAATTTTGGTTTATACCGAGAAAGAACTGGTGCGATTACTCTAATATGCGAAACTGCAAATGCTAGTGCTAACGCTTCAACATTGTTAGCCTCGGCTGCACGCTCAAATTATTCAATGCCTCCAGATCATGGAGCTGCAATCGTTCAGCTAATTCTAAACTCACCAACGTTGTATTCTATATGGGAAGAAGAACTCACAGGAATACGCGATCGAATAAACTTATTACGTTCTAACTTCTCGGCGAAATTAAACGAATCTGGAATTCAAAGAAATTTTGACTTTATTAAAAATGAAAAAGGAATGTTTTCTTTTTTAGGAGCTAATACAGATCAAATTCAGAAACTGATTAATGATTACGGTATATATATAGTTAATTCTAGCAGGATAAATGTTGCAAGTATTAACAATACTAATGTCGAGTACTTAGTAGATAGTATGAAAGCAGTCTTATCGAACTGAGAAAACTATTAAGTAGCTCTCTTTTTGAGCGCAAGGCCAATTGACCGAGAAAAATTGCGCAATGCTGATTCAGTTACCGGCCAGCTAATACATGCGTCTGTCACAGAAACTCCCGGACGAATCTCACTTAAATCATCTGGGATAGGTTGATTCCCCTCCTCCAAATTACTCTCTAGCATCACTCCAATTATTGAATTATTGCCAGCATTAATTTGTCTGGAAATCTCTTCAAGCACATCTAATTGTTTAGAATGATCCTTTCGAGAATTCCCATGGCTACAATCAATCATTATGTTTCCATCATTTCCCGCTTTACACAATTCTTCTTCGCATTTTTTTACACTATTTTCATCATAGTTTGGCAATTTCCCTCCTCTAAGAATTACATGACAATGAGGATTGCCTTCCGTGCGAAAAACAGCAACCTTTCCTTCGTCTGTCACAGAAATGAAACTATGATTTGCCGATGCGGACCTGATAGCATTGATAGCGACAGACACCTCCCCATTAATATTATTTTTAAAACCAATCGCGGAACTAATCCCGCTCGCAAGTTTTCTATGGGTTGGCGATTCAGTTGTACGAGCGCCCACAGCAGTCCAACTTACAAGGTCTTGTAAATATTGCGGCGATATTAGATCTAATGCTTCTATAGCAATGGGCAATCCTATTTCATTTATGTCCAACATAAGTTTACGGCCAATCCGTATCCCATGATCAATTCTGTGGGACCCATCTAAATGGGGGTCATATATCAAGCCTTCCCAGCCCACAGAAGTTCGTGGTTTTTCGAAATAAACTCTCATTAAAAGCAATAATTCACCAGCCAGCTCATCAGCTAGCGGCTTTAATAGATGAGCATATTGAATGGCTTCAACAGGGTCGTGAATAGAGCATGGCCCAACGACCACGATTAAACGCTGATCCTCACCATCAAGTATTTTTTTTACTTGCCTATGGCCATCTTTTACAGTTTTCAAAGCCATACCCCTAAGCGCTAGTTCTTTTTTAATTTCGCCGGGGGAAGGCAAAGCATCGTGACCAGTAATATGGAGATTTTCTATTTCTTTCGCTTTTTTACTCATATATATACTTAACTCTTTCAAGGGATAGGGATTATGTGGGATTTGACCCCATAACTCAAAAAAATATGCTATGTTTTCTTAAACAATCTATCAATTAGGAACTATCAATGCCCAAAGCTAACGAACTCAAAAAAGGAATGATCATTGACTTTGAAGGTATTCCCCATATTGTAAAGAACCTGAATTCAAAATCACCCTCTTCGAGAGGCTCCGTTACTGTTTATAAGGTTACA
>JAQWTK010000046.1 GCA_029242705.1 Gammaproteobacteria bacterium
CTGTGCATTATCGAACCGGTGAGGTGATGCCAATAGAGTTGCTTGATAGGGTGCTATCTGCGCAAGCATTCAATCAAGGATTCTCTACTTTAGAGTATCTTGCGGCATCTATCATCGATCAAGCGTTGCACCAATTAACACCAGAAGAGATACCTACTTTTGAGGAAGTTATGGATTTTGAGTCAGCGACGTTGGGAGAGTTTGGTATTGCCCTGCCGGCAGTACCTCCGCGCTATAGGTCTACATATTTTAATCATATTATGGGTGGTTACTCTGCAGGCTATTATTCCTATATTTGGAGTGAAGTTTTGGATGCCGACACTGTCGAATGGTTTAAAGAAAATGGCGGATTAAGTCGATCTAATGGGGATCATTTTAGGTTAACTTTATTGTCAAGAGGGGGCAGTCAAGACGCTATGAGTCTTTATAGGGATTTTCGGGGTAGAGACGCCGAAGTTGGTCCCTTGCTAGAACGCCGAGGTCTTAACTAGAGGCACTTGGAGTTAATTCACATATGCTAAGTTGGGGATATTTTGGCCGCTTAATTCTAGAATTAAAGAACTAATCTCATCCCATGGGTTGGCGGATGACATGCCTTTTAAGGCCTGATCAATTTTCCGAGCTCGACTTAGCATTTTCCAAGAGTCTTTGGTATTGCAGCGTTTTAGCGCCGCAGCGATGGGTTCCTTGCGATTAAACCATACTCGATTAGATTGAATTATTGCATTTATAGACTTTCCCTGTTCCTTTTGCTCCATTAGGTGCAGTAAGCTTCTTAACTCACGAGTAATTGCACCTAATATAATTAATGGGTAAATTCCTTCGCCTTTAAGGCTTGTTAAAATTTTCAAGCATCGTGCGCTTTCACCCAGAAGTGCGCTATCAACCAAGTTATATACATTGTAGCGAGAATTATCTGCAATTACCTGCATGGTGGTTCTGGCATTAAGTGTTATTGGTTTACCTTGGGTATTTGATAGTAGCTTTAATTTTTCTATCTCTTGAACTGCGGCAAGTAAATTCCCTTCTATCTTGTCACTCAGTAACTGCAATGCATCTCTATCTGCGTTAATTCCTTCCTTAATTAACCTTTGTGATAGCCAATTTTTAATATCTTTGCGATTAACTGGCCAAATTTGCACTAGAGCGATATAAGGTAGATGCGTTTTAAGCCATTTCGAGTTTAGGTGAGCACTTTCCAGCTTTGGGCTACGAATCAATAAAACAAGATCAGGACTATTACGATCACGAAATGTCTCAATTGCATCTTTTCCGTCTTGATTTAATTTTGCGCTATGAATTCTTAGGTCGAATACTTTCTTTTCTGAGAATAATGAAAGGTTATTTATAGCATGAATAAAGTGATCCCATTTAAAGTCTCTATCCACATTAAAGACTTCCCTTTCCATAAAATCTATATTCTTAAAATGAGTACGCACGAGATCAGCTGATTCCTGAACGAGAAGGTGCTCATCACCAGATATCCAATAAATAGGTAATTTTTCTAATTTAAGACTTTCAGCGAGCTTCTCAGGCTTTATTTTCATAATTCTAATTTGTGGTTGACTCAAGACGTCGCATTAATTGAGTTACTAAATTTTGGCGCATTTCAGCTGTTATGATCTGAATTTCTTCTCTATTCCCAGCAATGTTTTCAATATCTTCAAAGTAAGTGCGTTCGACGAAAAGTATTTCAGGTTCAATTCGGACTCTTTCTCCGTCTCGGAGTTCAATTTCAACAGATAGTCGTATTTCATATTGTGCGGCTCTGGCTCTAGGATTTATCGTAATAGGTCTAGTGTTAATATTTTCGTTGCCAATTATTAATTGGAGTGAGTTGTCTTGATTTTCCACAGAAACGTTATTTTCAACCTCGATTGTTACACCTGCAGAAGCTAAATTCCGTCGTAAAATTCGAGAAAGTTCGTTATTCGGTTGTGAAAAATTTACTAACAGTACCTCAAGGTTTGTACTTATTAATTCATTTCCACGCATTGAATAACCGCAAGAGGCTACAAAAATAATTGATAGCGTAATAAGAAAATAACACTTAGTTCTTTTCATATCTTTAGCTTACCACCACATTGACTAAGCGGCCTGGGATTACGATTATTTTGCGCACGTCTTTACCTTCAGTAAATTTCTTTATCGATTTGTTTTGTAGAGTTTTTAGCTCTAAATCTTCGTTAGAAATAGTTTTTGGGACTTCGATTCTATCTCTTAACTTTCCATTGACTTGAAGGACCATTAGGACAGAGTCTTGAACTAAGGCAGCTTGATCTAGAGTAGGCCAAGATTGGTCCATTGCAGCGTTCTCATGACCCAAATGATTCCACAGTACATGGCTAAAGTGCGGAACTATTGGCGCTAGCATTAAAATTATTATTTCTAATGCCTCTTGTACCACAATATGATCGGTCTCACTATTGGGGGAGTCATGGAATTTGGTTGTTGTATTTAATAGTTCCATAGTAGCTGCGATAGCTGTATTAAAAGTTTGGCGTCGACCATAATCATCAGTCACCTTCTGCAGAGTTTGATGGGTTTTTAGACGTATTTTTTTCTGGTCTGAGTTGAAATTTATGCTCGAGATATCTGGAAGATTTATTTTTTCGTGATTTATTACAGTTTTCCAGAGACGATTCAGGAATCTAAAACTACCTTCAACCCCAGAGTCTGACCAGTCGAGGGATTGATCGGGTGGGGCTGCAAATAAAGTAAACATCCTGACGGTGTCGGCCCCATATTTTTCAATTAGACCAAGCGGATCTACCGTATTACCTTTTGATTTGGACATCTTAGTGCCTTCGTTTAGCACCATGCCTTGCGTTAGGAGTCGGGTAAAAGGCTCATCCGAATCGACTAAGCCTTCGTCACGCAAAAGTTTATGGTAAAACCGAGCATAAAGAAGATGTAATATTGCATGCTCGACGCCACCAATGTATTGGTCGACTGGGAGCCAATAGTTTGCACGCCCATCTAACATAGCTGAATGTTGATCAGTGCATGTAAAGCGTGCGTAATACCATGAGGATTCCATAAAAGTGTCGAAAGTGTCAGTTTCTCGCCTCGCTGTTGAATTACATTTAGGACAATTTGCTTTAAAAAACTGTGGTATTTTTGTAAGAGGAGAACCAGTATCGTCGAAATCTACATCCTCCGGCAGTAAAACAGGTAACTCTTCTTCGGGAACTGGCAAGGAACCGCATTTTTCGCAATTGATTATGGGAATAGGAGCTCCCCAGTATCGTTGCCGAGAGACGCCCCAATCCCGAAGACGATAATTTACCGTCTTCTCTCCTTTATTATTTTTGTTAAGAAATACTGCTATTGCATCAAATGCTTCTTGAAAATTGAGGCCGTTAAATTGATCTGAATTAATAACACGACCTTTATCGACAAAAGCGCATTCATCAAGGTTACACTCTTGATCTGCCGATATCGGTTCTATTACTTGCTTGATAGGCAGTTGAAATTCTTTTGCAAATTCATAATCTCTTTGGTCGTGCGCAGGAACGGACATGACTGCGCCTGAGCCATAACTCATCAAAACAAAATTGGCGACCCAAATCGGCACTTCATTTTTGGTAATTGGATGGATAGCCATCAATCCTGTATTTACTCCGTCTTTTTTTAACTTTGATAATTCTGCCTCTGCGACTTTATTTTTATTTTGTTTTTCAATAAATTCAGCAACTTCTACGTTCGATAACGCTGCTTTTTGAGCGAGAGGGTGTTGCGGCGCCACTGCTAGATAAGTAACGCCCATTAAAGTATCAGGGCGTGTTGTATAAACGGAGAGTTTCTGTTGATTTCCGCTACCATGATCGATTACTTCAAAATCCAGATTCACGCCTTCTGAGCGTCCAATCCAATTGGCTTGCATAGTGCGAACCATACTTGGCCAGCCTTTTAGGTCCTCTAGGCCTTCAAGTAGTTCTTGAGCGAATGCTGTAATTTTAACAAACCACTGGGGAATACTTCGGCGTTCTACAGGCGCACCGGACCGCCATCCTTTTCCATCAACAACTTGTTCATTAGCTAATACAGTTTGATCAACCGGGTCCCAATTAACTTCTGCTTCCTTTTTGTAAACCAAACCTTTTTTAAAAAGTTTTATGAAAAACCATTGTTCCCACCGATAGTAATCTTTGTGACAGGTAGCTAACTCTCTGGACCAATCATACGCATATCCGAGTTTCTGCAATTGTTCGCGCATATAATCAATATTGTTATAAGTCCATTTAGATGGAGCAGTTTTATTCTGCATTGCAGCGTTTTCCGCGGGCAAGCCGAAAGCATCCCATCCCATGGGCTGTAAAACATTTTTGCCTTGCATTCTCTGGTAGCGCGAAATAGCATCACCAATCGCATAATTCCTAACATGCCCCATGTGAAGATGTCCGCTCGGGTATGGAAACATGGAAAGGCAGTAAAATTTCTCTTTCGTAAGATCTTCAGTGGCACGAAAACTTTGGTTTCTTTCCCAAAAGTCCTGGGTGGATTCCTCTACTTCTTTTGGATTATATTGTTTGCAGGTGTTTTTCATTTCTAATTACTAACGTACTCGTTCTATTTAAAAGTCTACAAGTATTATCGCTGCTGAAGCCAAAATATTACCAATAAATATGTTTAAAATGATGGTTATAGCCCCGCTATTTATTTAGGCATATCGACTGGGATAGATGTGACCTTTACCAACTTAATTTGTCGGTTGTCGGCATTAAGGACTGTGATTAAAAAAGGTCCTAGAGTAACCGATTCGCCTCGTTCAGGTATTTTTCCGAATTCTTGAATGATCAGACCCCCAATAGTAGAGAATTCTTCATCGCTAAAGTCAGTATTAAAATAAGCATTAAATTCATCGAGTGGTGTAAGTGCTTTGACAATAAAATTTTCTGTATCAAATCTCTTGATGTTATTCTTATCGTCGATATCGGTTTCGTCTTCGATATCCCCAACAATTTGCTCTAGTACATCTTCAATAGTAACGATGCCACAAATACTACCATATTCATCCATAACGATAGCCATGTGCTGCCTAGTTTCCCTGAATTCTTTCAATAATACATTTAATCGTTTGTTCTCTGAAACGAATGTTACCGGTCTTGCGATGTCAGCAATGTTCAGGTTTTCGTTATTGCCGTTTAAGGTTATTGCTAATAAATCTTTAGCTAGAAGAATTCCTAGGATATCGTCAACATTTTCACCTATGACCGGAAGCCGAGAATGAGAAGATTTGCTAACTAGTCGTATTATTTCTTTTGGCGGTAATTTTGAAGGAACAGATACGACTTTAGAGCGAGGAATCATAATATCCTTGACTTGCATATTAGATACTTGAAGTGCACCTTCAATAATACTTAATGCGTCCGCATCTAATAATTGATCCTGCTCAGCATTGCGCAGGAGCTCTAGGAGGCTATTGGTATCGGTGGGTTCGTCAGAAAATACTTGTGCAATTTTATCGATCCAAGATTTTGGCCTCGGATCGATGCTAGATTGGTCGTCGGTCATGTTGTGTTTCTCGTTGTTCTCCAATAATACTAGTATGTGCTTACACTACCAAATATGGATTTGGGAATCCAAGTTTTTCAAGCACTTTTATTTCCTGATCTTCCATAATAAGGGCGTCTTTCGTACTTTCATGTTGAAACCCATTTAGATGAAGAGCGCTATGCACCAATAGATGTGCCCAATGTGCAGTTATCGACTTTTTTTGCTCATCGGCCTCTCGTTGAACGATTTCTGGACAAATTACGATATCCCCTAAGGGGTTAGAGTCGAGATTTGAGATTATTTCTTCAGGGAGTTTCGCCGGGAATGATAAAACATTAGTCGCATAATCTCTATTACGGTATTGTGAATTAAGTTGTGAGGCTTCTTTGTAGTTTACGAGTCGTATACTCACGGTTACTGTGCTTGTAATTTTGAATTCCTCCAGAGTCATTTTGATCCAATTCTCGAAATCAGCTAAATTTGGAGTCCAGAAGGAATCACTCTCATCAAGTAGTTCAATTATCACGGTCATTTATTTGTGAGGTATCTTGGTTGCTAATTGTGGAAACTGAATTACGGTCAAACGTATCATATGCTTCTACTATTCTTTGTACCAAGCGATGGCGCACTACATCCTTAGCGCTAAAATATGTAAACCCAATATCCTTTATGCCGCTTAATACTTTGCTAGCATGTATGAGTCCAGATCTAGTTCCCTTGGGAAGGTCTATTTGGGTTACATCTCCAGTTATAACAGCAGTCGAACCAAAGCCTATACGAGTTAAGAACATTTTCATCTGGGCGGTTGTTGTATTTTGGCTTTCATCAAGAATAATAAATGAATTATTTAAGGTTCGACCTCGCATGTACGCCAGCGGGGCAACCTCAATAACATTTTTTTCTATTAATCTCTCTACTTTTTCAAAGCCAAGCATCTCATACAGCGCGTCATAAAGGGGTCTTAGGTAAGGATCTATTTTCTGGCTTAAATCTCCTGGCAGAAACCCAAGCTTTTCCCCAGCTTCTACCGCTGGACGGACGAGTAGTACTCGATTAATATTTTCTTTTGCTAGAGCTTCTACAGCACAAGCTACTGCAAGATAGGTTTTACCTGTCCCGGCTGGGCCGATGCCAAAATTGATATCATTCTTGCGGATATTTATTATATATTGATTCTGGTGCATACCTCTAGGTTTAACAGAAGCTCTGGGCGTTTTTATTAATAAATTCTTTACGCTCTCGAGCGGGTCAATATTTTTATCTGAGGCTTCCTTTTGCTTAAATTCGCTAAGAACGAGATGAATTATATTAGGGCTAAGTAAATTTCCAGATTCCGTCATTTCATAAAGTGATTCTAAAATTTTGTAGCCATTAGATATTGCATCGGAAGACCCAGAGAGGTGAAATGTATTTCCCCTTTGTTGTATATTTAATGCTAGGGTAGATTCTATTTGCCGTATATGCTCATTTAATCGCCCGCAAAGATTAGATAGACGTTTCATGTTATCGGGTATTAATTTGACGCTGATGGTTTCTGTGGTCATATAACTTTATTTGGCCTTGATTAAAATGTTTGTTTTATAGTTAAAGTATTTGTCTTTTTTATAATTTAAAGCGTACCTAACAATGAATTGGGTAAAGCTTCAGTGATCTTTACTGTTGTGAAATTTCCTATCAACGAATGGTCGTCACATAGAAAATTCACTATCCGATTATTTTCTGTTCGGCCTTGAAGATCACCGTCGCTCTTTTTAGATTTTCCAGTAATTAGAATTCTTTCTTCGGTGCCTATCATTGCTTCACTAATATCGGTTGCTTGTTTTGAAATTTGTGATTGTAAAATGGCAAGGCGGTGTTTTTTTTCTCTTTCAGAAGTCTTGTCTTCTAATTCTGCTGCCGGAGTTCCAGGTCGCGGGCTATATATGAAACTGTAAGAAGTATCAAAGCCAATTTCGATTATGAGATTCATGGTATCTTCAAAATCTTTATTTGTTTCGCCTGGGAAGCCGACGATGAAATCGGAAGACAAGCTTATTCTAGGACGATTTGCAACGACTTTGCGAATAATTGACTTATACTCGATGGCAGTGTGGGCTCTTTTCATGGCGGCTAAAATTCGGTCACTTCCACTTTGTACAGGCAAGTGTAAATGAGAAACTAGTTCTGGGACTTCATTATAAACACTTATCAGATTCTCGTTGAATTCAATTGGGTGAGATGTTGTGAAACGAATTCGATCTATCCCTTCAATATTGGCGATATGTTTAATTAATAGTGCTAAGTCAACGATCTCGTTTTTATGAGATATTCCTCTATAAGCATTAACATTTTGCCCCAATAAGTTTATTTCCCGGACTCCTTGTTCTGCAAGATGGATAGCTTCAACTAAAACGTCATCTAATGGCCGCGATATTTCTTCACCACGAGTGTAAGGGACTACACAAAAGCTGCAATATTTACTGCAACCTTCCATTATTGTTAAAAAAGCTTGTGATTTTTTCGTTTCTGGTAGAGGAAGCCGATCGAATTTTTCAATTTCAGGAAAGCTAATATCGACAACAGCATCTTTGTTAGATGACTCAAGCATTTTTGGAAGTTTGTGTAATGTTTGTGGGCCAAATATTACGTCGACATAGGGAGCTCGTTTGCCGATATCTGCGCCCTCTTGGCTAGCTACGCAGCCGCCTACTGCAATTTTTAATTTTGGATTTACTTTTTTTAGCGATCGCCATCGACCTAATTGGTGGAAGACTTTTTCTTGGGCTTTTTCCCGAATCGAGCACGTATTCAAAAGTAACAAATCTGCATTTTCAGGTTCGTTAACCAACTCTGTATGTTGCTGTTCTTTAAGAAGATCTAGGAGACGTGACGAATCATACTCATTCATTTGACAGCCATGAGTTTTAATATAAACCTTACGAACTTCGCTGCTATTTTGGTCTGCGGAAAGCCTTTTCAAGAGAATTAATTACCTACGATGATAAAGGTGCAGAATTATAGCAGTAGTGAACTCGCATGATTAAGAGAAATTAACTAAAAAGACTTGAAATTCATCGATTTAAACAAATATTAAAGGTAATCTAGTTCGCTTCAAAGCTCGCCTGTCAGCGTTCCGGTCGTATAAAATCTTTAATTAAAGGCTTGTAAAACTCTAAGAGACTGATTTAATGGGAAATTCATCAGAAATATATAAGATTACATTTTTAAATAAAGGCAAAGTGTACGAGGTTTTTGTTAATCAAGTTTACCAGAGTGATCTCTACGGATTTATAGAGGTTGAAGGCTATATGTTTAACGAAAAAAGCCAGGTTGTAGTGGATCCTAATGAAGAAAAGCTGAAATCTGAATTTAATGGGGTAAAAAGAAGTTTTATCCCGATGCAAGCGATTGTTCGAATTGATGAAGTTGAAAAGAGCGGGGTATGTAAGATAACTAGTGGCGACAACATTGCACCTTTCCCTGTATCTCTTGTTGGTGGCAAATCGGATGTTAAGGATTCATAGTTTAGTGCGCTTGGATTTATACGTTCGTAAACTCACTAGCAATAATTCATATTTTTATTGTGGCTGAGCATCCTTATTCACGACTTACTCCAGACGTAATCGTTCAGGCCATAGAAAATTTGGGGTTTGAGCCTGATGCTCGAATTTTTGGCCTTAATAGTTACGAAAATCGCGTGTATCAGGTGGGTATTAAGGATGGTAGTTCGGTAGTCGCAAAATTCTATCGCCCTAAAAGATGGAATGAGAAGCAAATTCTTGAAGAGCATGGTTTCGCTAAGGAGTTAGCGGATCTGGAAATTCCAGTAATTCCGCCTATCAAATTATTGCGCGGGGAAACGCTTTTTAAGTTTGAAGGTTTTCATATGGCCGTGTTTCCATTACTTGTAGGCCGGCCTCCGGAATTAGATAATTTAGATAATCTTCTAGTAATGGGTCGGTTCATTGGCCGTATTCATTCCGTTGGTGCGAAGAAAAGTTTTACACATAGAGTTGAAATTAGTATCGATAGGTTTGCAATACAAAGTCGCCAATTTCTTTTAGAAAACGATTTTATTCCTTTAGAATTGATTCCAGCTTATGAGTCGTTAAGTCAAGATCTTATTGAAAGAATCGAATTGCGTTTCCAAGAACACGGTCCGTTGCTTAAACAAAGAATCCACGGAGATTGCCATCGTGGCAATGTATTATGGAAGGATAACGCGCCAAATTTTGTGGATTTTGATGACACGATGAATGGGCCTGTTATACAAGATATTTGGATGATGCTGTCCGGAAGTCGCGATCAGAAGCAGGCACAATTATTGGAGTTAGTTGAAGGGTATAACGAATTTGGCGATTTTCGTGCTTCTGAGTTAACTCTTGTCGAGAGTTTTCGCACTCTGAGGATAATTAACTACAGTGCATGGTTGGCTAGACGATGGCAAGACCCAGCATTTCCGCAGAATTTTCCTTGGTTTAATACTCAAAGATATTGGTCAGAACACATATTAGAGTTAAGGGAGCAACTTGCCGCCCTTGACGAACTACCATTGGAGTTATTTTACTAATATAAATTCGACAAAAGTTAGTTTACGTGTACCCCAGACCCTTGGATTTTTCCCGCTGAATCCATGGCGGCAAAAGTTACTTCAGCGCTCTCTAGAAGTTCTAGCCCCTGCTGTTCTTTGAGCAAAATTGCGGCTTTAGCTAGGGAGCCAGCATTGGCGCAACCGTCTGATAAAACACTTGCTGCTCTAAGTCCATTGCAAGGAAGGCCAGTTTTAGGATTTAAAACCGGAGTAAAGTGCTTGCCTTCGAATATAAAAGAATTCGAGTAATCTCCAATTGTTGCGACGCCTCCTTCGAGTACGTCTATTTTTGCCAATAAAGAATTTGGGCTTTTTGGGTTGGCTATGCCGACCGTCCACGGTTGATCGTTGGGTTGTGGGCCGATGACAGCGAAATCACCCCCAAGGTTTACTAACCCATGCTTAACTCCATGGTGCTTTGCTATTTTTGCAGCGGTGTCTGCAGCATACTCTTTTATTATGGACCCGAAATCCACCGTCATCTCAGGGGGTAAATAAAGGCGAGATTTTCGCCATTTTAATTTGTGTAAACCTATATATGGCAGTATGGCCTCAGTCTCTGCGATGGTTGCTGTTTTTTGGTTTTCGAAATCCCAAAGCTTGCTTAGTTCGCCTGCCGTTATGTCAATTAAGCCTTCACTTTTTTCGAAACAATCAAGTGCATGATCGAATAAAGCTTTTGTCTCTGTATCAATTTTTATTCCAAGTTTATTTCCTGAAGAATAATTTATCTCTGATAAAAAATTTTGCTGTCTAGCAGAAGAGTATTTGCGTTCTATTCGCGAAATTTCAGATGTCAGTCGTCGAGCATTGTTTTTGGCATTAATACGAGACTCGTCGTAGATTTGGATTTCACAGTAGCTGCCCATGGCTTGAAATGAAAAGCGTTTTAGAGTTAAGTTCATAATCTAGGTGCTACCAAAATAAGATCTTTTTTAAAATCGGAAGCTAATTTCTTTAGTTTAGTTTAGTTTCAAGGCATGTCATGCCGGAGAAGTTATTTCGAAATAATATAAGGAAATTAGATTGGACTAATTCTCCGCCAAGACCTTTTCAATTTCATCTTCAATAATATCTATATCGCCATTACGAAAGCCCATATGAACAAGTCTGACTTGCCCGTCTGGTGAAATCAAATAAGAAGAAGGCATGCCAATTACGCCGAACATTTCAGCCACATCTCCCTCAGGGTCTTGAGGTATTAAAAAATTTAGTGGTGTATCTAGCAAAAATTCCAATCCATCCTCGATGGGGTTGTCCACATTGACAGCAATAACTTCCAATCCTTGGTCTTTGTATTTTTCATGCATTTCATTATAAAGCGGGAGAGATGTAATACAGGGTGCGCACCAGGATGCCCAAAAGTCTATATAGAGTGTTTTTCCTTCAAGATCGGCTAGCTTAATATTTGGGCGATCTTCATAAATTGAAGCAATATCAAATTCTGGAACTTTGTCACCTTCTTCTAATGATAAAGAAACTGGAGAGATCCCTGCCAATAGTATGCTTAAAGTGGCTTGTGTTAATCGCACAAAATTCATTTTGAATCCTTATAAATTCGAGTTCGAGTTTGTCTTATCGGATTGTTATCAAGTTTTTATCCATTCAGCTTGTACCAAAGCGATTTCGACTTAAAATTTAATTATTGCGTGTTTGTTTGCTTGACTATAACCCATGAGAATTAGGCTAGTCTAGCATTCGTCGCAGAGAATTAGGTTGATCTAGATAAATCCGCACCTGCTCAGGCCAATTTTTTAATGTATCTTATTTTTTCTATTGTAATCAAGATTTTGGTAACTATGGAAATTTACGATAGTAGCGAAAATTTTAAATTTTTCACATGATCATATTTGTTATTAGGATTAGAATGCTCATCGATTTAGGAATAATTGAATAGGCAGGGTAGGCGTTTGCGAAATAAACTAGAAGATCTACAAGTTAAATACAGTTTTCAGGAAGATCTCTTACAAAGCTTAAACGAGATTATTGTTAGTCAGCAGAAAGAGCTTGCTAAGATAAAATCACAAATTCGGGAAATAAGAGAAGAATTAGTTGCTTTGCAAGAAAATCATAACGCGATGGAAAATGCAGAAGTTAAATCCGAAATACCTCCACATTACTGATTATAAATATCAATTATTATAAACATTGAATATTATCATCCAAAAAGTTTGGATTAGATTATTTGTTAACCAGCGAAAGGGAATATATTTCTATATAGGTGGCGACAAAATTATTTTGCGTTTGCCTCTTTGAATAATTAAACAATAAAGCCGCCCATTACTGCAAGTAGTGTCATGACAAATAAAAACCACTTAATACTATTTTGTGATGCTTTTACGGCAATCTTAACAGCTAAATGAGCGCCTAACATCGATCCTGTGCCGACAATAAGGCCTGGAAGCCACCAGACCTGATCAAAAATAATGAATACAATTAGCGCAACAATTGTAAAGGCTAATGCGCAAACCATTTTAAGAGCATTCGCGCGAATTAAATCGTATCGGAGGCCCCCTGAAAGGGCTGCCAATAAAATAAATCCTACGCCTGCCTGAACAAAACCACCATAGAGACCCGCAGCAAATAAACCCCACCATGCGACACGGCTTGCTTTGGGAGTCAATGCAGTCGTTCCTTCCGGAGGGGCAATGATTTCAGGTCGTACCAGAATAATTGCCGACATGGACAATATGGTGATCAATAATATTGGCTTTAGAAAAATATTTGGGATTATTGCTGCTAGAACTGCACCTAGCAATCCCCCTAAAATAGATGGAATTAGAATCGGTATTATGGCCGGGCGGTCGAGGGTTTTATGTTTATCGTAACCGGCAACTCCTACAGTCGATTGCATTAAAATTGCAACACGATTTGTCCCATTCGCAATATCTGCGGGGAGGCCAAACATCATGAGAGCAGGTAAAGTGATATTTGAGCCCCCACCAGCAACAGTGTTAATGCCGCCAGCAATAAAACCGGCGAATGATAGGAGTAGTATTGAAAATAAGTCGAGCTGCATCGAGTTCCTTGTTATTTACTCTGACTGTAACTCTATTCCGTTTCTCATCCTAATGAAACAGTATGGCCTAGTATAGAAATATTCATAAAATGGGTTTTGTTATTAGGTTGTCGTACAATGTATGGTCTTATGAAGATAAAAATTCGCTTGAGGACTCTATGTCACAGGAATTGAAAGTAATCATGGCGCAGCTAAATTTTTTAGTTGGTGATATAGATGGTAATACACAAATAGTGATTGAAAGTGCACAGAAGGCGATTGATCAGTATTCTGCCGACGTGATTGTATTTCCTGAGCTTGCTCTGACAGGATACCCATTAGAAGATCTCCTCCTAAGGCCGAGTTTACAAATCAGAATTAACAAAGCTATCGCCAGGATCCAAGAAGAAAAATTAGGGATTACTATTGTTGTAGGGTTCCCGAAGGTCCGCGAGTCTCAATTGTATAATGCTCTAGGAATTATTGAAAATGGAGTGCTTAGAGGGTTTTACTTCAAACAATGTTTGCCTAATTATCAGGTGTTTGATGAGCGCCGTTATTTTAAGCAAGGGAGTAACGCATGCATTGTTGAAATTAAAAATACAAGATGTGCTTTTACTATCTGCGAGGATATGTGGGAGTCTGGACCCATGCAGCAAGCTAAAGCTAAAGGTGCTCAATTATTAATAAATATTAATGCATCGCCATTTCATATAAAAAAATTAGAAGCACGGAAAAAATTACTAAATAAACGCAGCCAGGAAGGTGGGATTCCTATTATCTATGTGAATCTTGTTGGCGGACAGGATGAATTAGTTTTCGACGGTGGCTCTATGGCAGTAAGTACAAAAGGCGAGTGCTGTTATTTAGCCCCTAATTATGTGCAAGGCCTTTATCCAGTGTCAGTTAGTTTAAACCGAAAAGGGGTTTGCGAAATATTAAAACAAGAAATAGCTCAAAATCTCAGTGTGGAAGAGGATGTCTATCGCGCTCTTGTGTTAGGAGTAAGGGATTATGTTACTAAAAATAATTTCAAAGGAGTGATTCTTGGTCTCTCTGGAGGCATTGATTCGGCGTTAACACTTGCGATCGCTACAGATGCTTTAGGCAGTGAAAGAGTGCAAGCGGTAATGATGCCTTTTGAGTATACATCTCAGTTGAGCTTAAATGCGGCAGAAAAGCAGGCGACTAACCTCGGTGTCACGTATAAAGTAATTCCCATCAATGATATTTATTCGGCTTTCATGTCTGCGTTAAGAGCTGAATTCGCTGACTCTGAACCTGATGTTAGTGAACAAAATATTCAGGCGCGTGCACGTGGTGTGTTATTAATGGGTATTTCAAATAAAAAAGGTTTATTGGTTTTAACTACAGGAAATAAAAGTGAAATTGCTGTTGGTTATTCAACATTATACGGTGATATGGCAGGTGGGTTTAACGTTCTAAAGGATGTTTCTAAAACATTAGTGTATAGGTTGGCTTATCATCGTAACCATAATTCTTCTAGCGAGGATATTGAGATTATTCCACAAGAAGTTATAGATAGAGCTCCGTCAGCAGAACTGCTGCCGGGACAGATTGATCAGGATTCCTTGCCAGATTATCAGCAGTTGGATGCGATTTTAGAATATTACGTTGAGAAAGATTTCAGTGCTCAAGCAATAATCGAACAAGGGTTTGACGAAGATATTGTTCGGAGAGTACTTCGTCTAGTTGATCTTAATGAGTATAAAAGAAGGCAAAGCCCTGTCGGAGTGCGATTGACCGAACGGGGTTTTGGTAGGGACAGACGTTATCCGATAACAAATGCTTGGCCAATAGGTGAATAGAGTATTCTTAGTTTTAAGTATTTTTAATTCAGAATACCTAGAGTGATAATATCTAGGAATGAACGATTTTCGCCTTCTACTTCTATGTCTTGTTGGTCATCGATTATTTGTTGACTTCCTGAAGTTCCAGGACGCTGAGTTGGAGCTAGAGGAGGGTCTACTGCGTTGTCGCCTACCAAACCAAAAGTGACAGTATAAAGTAAAGAAGGGTTTGTAATTTCAGAGCGTATAATGAATAAGCCATCTTCGTCGATCGAAGCATGTTCAGGATAGTTTTCCCGCAAAAGGCCTAAAGAAGTATCCGCCAGATCATTTAAACCAAGGCGCAAATAGCACTCGATCATAATTGCAACGCCATCTGCTACCGCTGGCGTCTCTTGGAAGTTTTCTACGACATACTGAGCGCGACGAAGCGCAGCTATGTATGCGCGACGTTCAACGTAGTAGTTAGCTACATGAATTTCATATTGCGCTAGGTTGTTTCGCAAATAAATCATCCTACTCCGTGCATCCCCGGAATATGGACTATCAGGATATAAAGCTATGAGTTGTGACAAATCGTTGAAAGACTCTTGCGCCCGCCCAGGATCTCTCTTTGTGTGATCTATAGGTAAAAATCGATTAAAGATGCCCCCTCCACTGGTGAATGAAGATAGCCCTTTCATGTAGTATGCGTAGTCTACATTTTCGCTGTCTGGGTGAAGTCTTATGAAACGGTCGGCCGCTGCCCTGGCAGCCTCCATATCGTTATTTCGATAATAGGCAAATACTATTTCAATTTGTGCTTGTTCAGCGAAACGCCCAAATGGGAATCTTGACTCAAGAGCTTGGTAAGTCGAGATAGCACCCCTAAAATTCTGGCCATTTAGTTGATCTAGTGCGCGCTCATAAAATTGCGCTTCCGTAGAAAGGCCCGCGAACTCATCGTCGTCTTCATCATCTCCGAATAACCCGCAGCCATTCAGTGCTACACTAATTGACATTAATACTATTACTTTTTTTATTTTTTCGAGCAGGCTCAAGTTTACGTCCTAGTCCTTGCTAATCTTAGTTTTGTTATTTAACCATAGAGTAAGTTTCAAGCCTATAGCCTTTTATTTCGATTTATTGACAATGTAGTCCCTTGTGAAGTGCAGTATGCCATTGAATCGAGCTATTATTACAATATGACAGCACCTATTTCATTGTCGGCTGAAGTGCCGGAAGATCTAGCAGGGAACCGATTAGATCAAATTGCAGCGATTTTGTTTCCTGAATATTCTCGGGCTCGGCTTCAGGCGTGGATCAAAGATGGTAGTTTGAAGGTTAATAATCGCTCTTACCGCGCCAGGGATAAATTAAGGCTTGGAGATTTGCTTGAAATTGAAGCAAAGCTGGCCGCACAAGAGGAGTACACTGCGGAGCCGATGTCCCTGGATATTGTACATGAGGATGAATCAGTGGTGGTTCTAAATAAAGCTTCGAATACCGTCGTGCATCCAGCGGCTGGCCATAGGCAGGGCACACTCCTAAACGGGCTATTATATGCATTTCCAGAACTAGAAAAACTCCCTCGCGCTGGTATTGTGCATCGTTTAGATAAAGATACGACAGGCTTGATGGTGGTAGCTAGAACACTTGAAAGTCATGCATCTTTGGTCAAACAACTGCTAAAAAAGCAGATAACGCGAGAATATGAGGCAATCGTAAATGGTGTCTTAACTGGGGGAGGGGTTGTTAATGCGCCCTTAGGTCGACATCCCGTAAATCGAAAAAAGAAAGCGATTATTGAAGGAGGGAAAGAGTCGATTACGCACTATCGTGTTATTAAACGATTTCGTTCTCATACACATGCGCAAATGAATCTAGAAACTGGTCGTACTCATCAGATTAGAGTACACATGGCACATATTAAACATGGGTTGCTGGGCGACCCACTTTATGGTGGCCGGTTTCGGATCCCTGTGGCTAGTAGTCCAGCATTCTCCAAAATTTTACGAACCTTCAAAAGGCAAGCACTCCATTCTAGGCGCCTTGTTTTTCATCATCCAGCGATTGATAAAACTGTTACGTATAGCGCAGAAACTCCTTCTGATATGAAAAATTTATTAGTTGCTTTGAATGCGGATAAGGAACTATTGGATTAAGAAATATGACTGCGCTAACAAAGATTAAATTAGATTGGCCTGCGTTACCAAATATCCATGCCTTCGTTACTACGCGTGAAGGGGGTTACTCGGATGGTAAATATTCGAACTTAAATTTAGCATCACACGTAAACGATAACCTGTTTACGGTAAATCGTAATCGAAGTTTATTAAAAGATTCGGTTCCGTATGATTTATCTTTTCAATGGCTGAATCAAATACATAGTTCTTCTGTAGTCAAAATAGAATCATCTGGAAAACAACAAAAATGTGACGGGTTGGTGTGTGCAGTGTCAGGTATTGCTTGTTGTATTCTGACTGCGGATTGTTTGCCGATATTTTTTACTAACAAGTCAGGAACAGAAATCGCTATCGCTCATGCAGGCTGGCGTGGTATATGTAATGGAATTATCGAAAATTTAGTTAACACAATGGATTCTGAGCCCGAAGATATTGTTAGCTATTTGGGCCCTGCTATAGGGCCATGCCACTATGAGGTTGGAATGGACTTGAAATCTAAATTCAAGGAATCGAAAGTGTGTAGAAAGCTTTGGAATGATATTGAAAAATGTTTTTGTTCAATAAATGGCTCTAATAAATATTTTTTAGATTTATATCAAGCGACGAAAGTTATATTAACTTCATTGGGCGTTAATCAAATTTATGGCGGTAATGAATGTACTTATTGTCAGAAAGATAAATACTTTTCATTTCGTAGAGACGGAAATACGGGGAGGATGGCGAGCGTTATATTTATGGAGCCCTAGATGGTTTTATGTTTGCCTTCAATTTTGGAAAAGAAATTAAACCAATCAGAGAGCAATCCAAATACTTCTATATCGACTAGCGGTACAGTTGATTGGTTTATTTTTAGTGTCGGTTCACTGCTGTTGCTATCACTCGTAATTTTAATTACTGGTTTTCCAGAACCTAGCGCTGCTCTGATTGATCGATTCTATTTATTTATATCTACGAATGTTGGAGTTCTTTATGTCTTAGGAGCGATAAGCCTTCTAAGTTTTCTACTCTGGCTTGCATTTGGTCGATATGGCAGTGTCGTTTTTGGCGATATGCAAAAGCCTGTCTATCCCTTTTTCTCATGGTGTTCAATGCTGTTTTGTTCCGGTATAGGTGCGTCATTGATCTATTGGGGGGCGACGGAATGGGTGTTTTATTATATAGAACCTCCTTTTGGCGCTGAGGCGCGCTCGACTGAAGCAATTAGATGGTCAACCGCGTATGGGCTTTTTCATTGGGGGCCTATTGGATGGGCTTTCTATTGTCTGCCGGCCATAGCGCTAGGGTGCTCTTATCACATTAAGAAGCTTCCCGCTTTGCGCTTAAGTGCGGCATGTGAGCCGGTTTTAAAATTACAAAAAGATCGGTGGCCAGGGCGTGTAATAGACCTATTCTTTTTAATCGGCGTTGTTGCGAGTTCGGCAACAGGGCTAGGGTTTGGTACATCTGTAGTTTCTTCTTCAATATCTGAATTGACCGGCCTGCGTGAAAGTATTCAACTACAGATAATGATTATTATTTTTGCCACAGGAATAATTGCTTATAGCGTCTATCGAGGGCTAGAAAAGGGCATTTTGATATTAAGTAAGATAAATATGAGCTTAGCTATATTATTTATAATCTTTGTTTTTGTCGTCGGTCCCAGTAAATTTATTTTAGAGATGGGTATTGCTTCGATAGGCGTATTTGTAAGTGAGTTTTTTAGGATGCTTACATGGACTGACCCTATGGAGCGAGCGAACTTTGTTGAATCTTGGACTATATTTTATTGGGCTTGGTGGCTAGCTATGGGTCCGTTTATGGGAATGTTTATATGCCGAATTTCTGAAGGCAGAACAATTCGCCAGGTAATATTAGGAGTACTAGGCTGTGGGAGTCTTGGTTGTTTCTTATTTTTTATAGTATTGGGGAATTACGCGCTATATCTCGAATTAGCTGGCACCTATGATGTAGTGGAGCATACAGTTCAAGCTAGTCCTTCGGCGGCTATTGCTGGCATTGTTGCGCTGCTTCCTATGGGTCAATTCTGGTTAATATTTCTCGCTGTTATTGGTTTGATTTTTATGTCTACGACCTATGATTCAGCATCTTATACGCTAGCTGCCGGGGCAACTCGTGAGTTAAAAGATCATCAACACCCTGCGCGCTGGCATCGAGTTTTTTGGGCAATAGCATTGGGTGCTCTTCCTCTCAGTTTATTAGCTATTGGCGGTTTGCGAGAATTACAAACGGCTTCATTAGTTGCATCTTTGCCGATATTGTTTATTTATATTTTGTTGGCTATTTCAATAATGCGAACTTTGAAAAACGAAACTAAGAAAGGCTAATTACCTGGACTATACGATCGTATTAAGGGCATCTAGTACTGCATTTGGCCGCTCGGAAAGCATCGAGTGACCACAGGGATCAAGTCGACAAACTCTGCTGTTTGGGATTATCTCTGCGACCTTCAAAGCGTTAATGGGTGACGTCATTTTGTCTTGACTGCCAACGATAATTAAGGTTTTAGCTCTAATACTAGCGGCCAATTCGGCTCCATTAGTAAATCCATTGCAAGCATTTAGATCTATGAAGAAAACATCGTCTTTTGCTCTTTCTAGCAAACGTTGACCGCTCATAGTCATACAAATTCCAGGAGCTTCATTGCCTCCCATTTGGCCAAAGTTGCTATGGCTCCACGTATTTGCCATATCAATTGCATCATGGCTATTTATTTTCGCGGTATTAAGCAACGTATCAGAGACGGCCATTGGGGTTGAGGTCCCAAGCAGCCCGAGGTTTCGAACTTTTTCTGGAAATTTAGCAGAAAAATTTAACCCTACGAGGGAGCCCATGCTATGGCCTACTACAGAGGCTTTATCAATATTGAGCTCTTTAAAAGCTAGGGCTAACCAATCTGTTATATCGTTAATGCTTCTGCATGGACTGCCCAGAGAACGTCCATGCCCAGGAAAATCAAAAGCATATACATTGTAGTCATGGCGAGCAAAATAACGGGCAGGCATTACAAAGACAGTATGGTCCATTCCTGCGCCATGAAGAAAGACAACATTTGGACGATCATTCTGTAATTTTCCATTTCCATTGCTGAAAAATATTTTTTGATTATTGATTGTTGTAAACATAACGTTAACCCTTTTGCGATGCCCTTAAGCCACGACGTAAATCAGCCGTTAAATCGCCATGATCTTCCAAACCAATTGAAAGGCGAATCAAGCCTTCGGAAATCCCCGCTGAGGTTAACGCTTCTTCCTCCATTCTGTGATGAGTTGTGCTTGCGGGGTGAATAACAAGCGATTTAGCGTCGCCTACATTTGCTAAGTGCGAAAAAACTTCGAGCTTTTCTATAAATTTAATGCCGGCCTTTCTACCACCTTTGATACCAAAACTAAAAACAGCGCCGCAACCTTTAGGCAAAAGTAATTTTGACAGCTCGTTGTCTGGATGCGAGGTTAGCATCGGATGATTTATCCATTCTACTTGTTCTTGTTCTTTTAAGAAGTCAACTACTGCCTTTGTGTTTTCTACATGCCTCTGCATTCTAAGAGGAAGAGTCTCGATTCCTTGTAATATTTGGAAAGCAGTTGTAGGACTCATGCAGGCTCCAAAATCTCTAAGTCCTTCTCTTCTTGCTCTTGTGATAAATGCGGTTGGTCCAAACTCTTCAGCAAAATTAAGATTGTGAAATCCTTCATATGGTTCTGACATAGTAGGAAATTTCCCTGAATCCTCCCAATTGAAAGTGCCTCCATCTACTACAATGCCTCCAATCACAACACCATGGCCGGATAGAAATTTTGTAGCTGAATGCACCACAATATCTGCACCCAAATCAATTGGCTTGCAAAGGTAGGGGGTTGCGAAAGTTGCATCTATTATTAGAGGGATTTTTGCATTATGTGCAATATTAGATACTTCAGGTATATTCAGAACTTCTAGGCCAGGATTTCCTAATACTTCACCAAAAACTAATTTCGTATTTGGTCGAATTGCTTCCGATATTTTTTTTAGATTTCGTGGATCTACGAAAGTCGTCTCTATGCCAAAGCGTTTGAGTGTGTAATCAAGTAAATTATGAGTGCCTCCGTAAAGACTTCTAGAGGCAACAATATGATCTCCTGCACTAGCAAGTGTAGCTATAGCTAAATGAATGGCCGCTTGACCGCTGGCCGTGGCAATTGCTCCTACACCATTATCGAGCGCTGCAATTCTTTCTTCAAGAACGGCATTTGTTGGATTCGATAAACGAGAATATACATGCCCGGCCCTTTCAATATTAAATAAGCCAACCGCATAGTCTGTATCTTTAAAGACAAAGCTGGCTGATTGGTAAATGGGAGTCGCTCGTGACCCTGTAGTAGGATCAGGCTTTTGACCAGCATGCAGACTTAAAGTATCAAACTTTAAAATGGGTGGTTTTGCCATAAAGCACTCCGTAGATTAACAAAGGATATTTCACTTAATTCAGAGGACTGCTAATCTTATGTAAAACTCAATTTAATACAAGTCCTTGATCTAAAGTTTGGTTTCCTTAAGAATGAAATTCTTCATCCTAACTATCTTTTAGACAAGAAGCTGAAATTATATGACTCGAGATAGCATACTTGTTTTAGACTCAGGAATGGGTAAGACCCTTTCTATGAAGGGAGTTGAAATTCCTCCGACTATTTGGTCAGCGAATGCATTAATAGTAGCTCCAGATGTTGTTGTAGAAGTGCATCTTGAAAATATTAAAGCGGGGGCAAAGATAATTACCACAAATAGTTACGGTATTATCTCGTCAGATATAGAAAAGGAAGGTCTAAAAGATAAATATGAAGAATTAAATCAAGCCGCTGGCCAATTAGCTTTGGATGCGGTTTCGTTGGCCGGAGACGAGGTTATGATAGCCGGTAGTTTGCCTCCGCAAAATGGTAGTTATAGGCCAGACCGTGTGCTAGATAGAAAATTTTTAGAGCCATTATACAGGCGTCAAGCAGAGTTGCTTGCTCCCTATGTTGACATATTTTTATGTGAAACCATGTCAACAACCGAAGAGGCTATAGCGGCCGTTAGCGCTGCATCTGAATTTGAGATTCCTGTAATGGTGGGGCTGACACTTCATGATAAAAAAATTTCTTGTTTGCGCAGTGGAGAATCATTAATCGATGCAATTGAAAAGTTAAAGGGATTAGATCCATTAGGAATTCTAGCTAATTGTTGTTTGCCAGAGCGTATTAGTGATGCAATGCCTATTTTGGTCGCTAGTGGCGCAGAGTATACTGGTGGTTACGCAAATGCCTTTACCCATATTCCGCAAGATTGGTTATTAGATGGAGTTAAAAAAACGGACGGTCGACTCAAACTTCGGGAAGATTTGTCTCCCGAAAACTATTGTAAATTTATAGCAAACTGGGTTCAGCAAGGAGCCAACCTTGTTGGTGGTTGTTGCGGTACAACTGCAAATCATATTCATTCAATTAATGAGTGGTTGAAGAAAAAAGCACTATAAATTTGAGAGCAGTACCGCTCTATCAAAATCAAAAATACGCGCCTTATCATTGAAAAATGCGTTCCAGGGCCCAATAAATAGTATGTGGTGAATATAGGAGCTGTTGTTTGATTAGATCAGGCTATGGCACTGTGGAATGTTATGCGACTAGATAAATTAACTAGCAAACTGCAATCGGCGTTATCTGATGCTCAGTCTTTAGCCCTTGGCGAAGATAATAATCAGGTTGATTCTGTTCATTTGTTACTGGCCCTAATTGACCAGAAGGCTGGTTCAGTGAGACCGCTCTTGGGGCAGATTGGCTTTAATGTGGCAGAGCTCAAAAATCAGTTATTAACTGCACTCGATGAGCTGCCTAAGATTTCTGATCATCAGGGGGAAATTTCAATTTCTCCAGAGCTAAGTAAGCTGCTTAATCAAGCCGACAAATTAGCACAAGATAGGGGCGATTCGTTTATATCTAGTGAAACAGTTTTACTTGTGGCTATGAAAGGTAAAAGTCGTGTCGGTAAAATATTAAATAATTTTGATGTTTCACCTCCAGCGCTTGAGAACGCAATTTCGAATTTGCGTGGTGGCGATAATGTTACTGATCCTAATGCTGAAGATTCATGGCAAGCTTTACAAAAATATTGTGTGAATCTCACTGAAAGGGCAGAAAATAGTCAGCTAGACCCTGTCATTGGGCGCGATGCAGAAATTAGAAGAACAATCCAAGTTTTGCAACGTCGAACCAAGAATAATCCTGTATTAATTGGTGAGCCAGGAGTAGGTAAAACGGCAATTATTGAGGGTCTGGCGCAGAGAATTATAAATGGTGAGGTGCCTGAAGGGTTAAAAGATAAGAAAATTTTAGCTTTGGATATGGGAGCGTTAATCGCGGGTGCAAAATTCCGCGGTGAATTTGAGGAAAGGCTCAAGTCGGTTCTTAGTGAAATATCTAAACAAGAAGGTTCAATTATTCTTTTTATAGATGAGATACATACCGTTGTAGGGGCCGGGAAGGTAGAAGGGGCGATGGATGCAGGTAACATGTTGAAGCCTGCGTTAGCGAGGGGTGAATTGCACTGTGTCGGTGCGACGACTTTAGATGAGTATCGCATATACATTGAAAAAGATGCCGCTCTGGAAAGGCGATTTCAAAAAGTGTTAGTAGAAGAGCCGACTGAGGAAGACACTGTAGCGATTCTTCGGGGACTGAAAGAACGCTATGAAGTTCATCATGGGGTTGATATTTCGGACACAGCTATTATCGCTTCGGCGCACCTTTCACAAAGGTATATTACAGATCGTCAATTACCTGATAAGGCTATCGATCTTATTGATGAGGCCGCCAGTCTGATTCGAATGGAAATCGACTCTAAACCAGAAGAGATGGATAAACTTGAGCGAAGATTGATTCAATTAAAAATTGAGCGAGAAGCGTTAAAAAAAGATAGTGATCTAGCATCCAAGAAGCGTTTAGAAAAATTAGAGGAAGATATTTTAGGGTTAGAAAAAGAATTTTCCGATTTAGAGGAAATATGGAAAGCCGAAAAGGCGTCTCTTCAGGGAATTCAGTCTATAAGAAGTTCTTTAGAGAAAGCTAGAACAGATATCGAATCCGCTCGCAGAGCGGGAGACTTGGCGCGTATGTCGGAGATTCAATATGGTCTTATTCCGAGCTTAGAAAAAAAACTGGAAACAGCGGCGGAAGTTGAAGCTATTGAGAGAAAATTGCTTAGAAATCGAGTAACGGAAGAAGAAATAGCTGACGTAGTATCTCGTTCAACCGGTATACCTGTCAGTAAGATGCTGCAAGGTGATAAACAGCGCTTACTAGAAATGGAGGTTTCATTACACAACAGGGTTATTGGTCAAGAAGAGGCTATTTCTGCCGTGTCCAACGCAGTGAGGAGATCTCGGTCGGGCTTGTCAGACCCAAGCCGACCTAATGGTTCATTTTTATTTCTCGGTCCCACTGGTGTAGGCAAGACCGAATTGTGTAAAGCCTTAGCTGAGTTTCTGTTCGATACTGAACAAGCTATGGTGAGGATTGATATGTCTGAATTTATGGAGCAGCATTCAGTTGCGCGTCTGATAGGCGCACCACCAGGGTATGTTGGATATGAGGAAGGAGGCTACCTTACAGAAGCCGTAAGAAGGCGGCCGTATTCTGTCTTATTGTTAGACGAGGTGGAAAAAGCCCATCCTGACGTTTTTAACATTCTTCTCCAAGTTATGGATGATGGCAGACTTACCGATGGTCAGGGACGTACTGTGGATTTTAGAAACACGGTAATCGTAATGACTTCCAATTTAGGGTCTGATCGAATTCAGGAATTGATGGTGGAAGATTCTTCTGACAAAAAATCATATGAGATTATGAAGAAAGCGGTAACAGATATTATTCTTACACATTTTTCACCAGAGTTTGTTAATCGGATTGACGAGACGGTGGTTTTTCACCCTTTATACCGAAATCAAATTCGTGGTATTGCTGAAATTCAGATTGAACTTCTGAATAAGAGACTTGGCGATAATGAATTGGGTATTAAGTTGAGTGAAAAAGCTTTAGACCGCATTACTGAAATTGGCTATGACCCAGTATACGGTGCTAGACCTTTAAAGCGAGCTATACAAAACCGGATTGAGAATCCTTTAGCGGAGGAGATGTTAAGGAGCACTTATGCTCCAGGGACGCAGATAGCTGTCAACGTTAATTCCTCTGGAGAATTTGTTTTTAATAGCGCTTCGCTAGATATTTCTGATTAATTCCTCTGGTCAGATCAAACAAACTTAAAAGCCCTATAAGAGCTTGACTTTCATGGGGAAAATGGGAGAATTCACCCTCTTTGAAAGCTGGGAGGTTTGGTAAATCCCAAATCTTCCTGCAGAGGTCTGATTTCGCCGTAATCCGGCATTTCTTTAGGCCACTGTAAAGGTGACGGACAACATCTACCTATGGCCTTAATAACGTTATCGCGTCTGGGGCCGACATGAATGCAATATCATTTGCTTTTTATATGCGAAAGATATGGCTGAATGTCAAAATTTACTAAATAGAATATTGATATAGCAACTGGCCGGTATGGTCGATGTTGCTATGGCTTTATGGAATTTAAATGGTACAGAATCGGTAAATAGAGGCAAGTAAAGTGGATCAACTATCTGGTGGTGAAATGCTCATTCGTGCTTTGCATGATGAAGGCGTTGAGATCATATTTGGCTATCCTGGTGGAGCTGTTCTCCACATATATGATGCGATATTTCGTCAGGATGAAGTAGACCATATTTTAGTGCGTCATGAGCAGGCGGCAACTCACGCGGCCGATGGTTATGCGAGGTCAACCGGGAAGCCTGGTGTAGTGTTAGTTACCTCAGGTCCGGGTGCGACAAATGCTGTGACGGGAATTGCTACTGCATATATGGATTCGATTCCGATGGTTGTAATTTCTGGTCAAGTAGATAGCAGGATGATCGGTACAGATGGCTTTCAAGAAACTGATATGGTTGGTATTTCTAGACCTGTAGTTAAGCATAGTTTCATGGTCCAAAAAGCCGAAGATATTCCAATGATTGTAAAGAAAGCCTTCCATATTGCTGAATCTGGAAGGCCTGGCCCTGTAGTTATTGATATTCCTAAGGATGCTACGGATCCGGGAATTACTCGACCTTATAAATATCCTGAAGACATAAAAATTCGTTCTTACTCAGTTCCAACAAAAGGACATTCTGGTCAGATCAAGAAAGCTGTGGACGTCTTATTACGTGCTGAACGGCCCATGATTTATACAGGGGGTGGCGTCATCCAAGGGGAAAGCTCAGCGCAGCTAGTTGACCTTACGAAAGAGCTTGGTTTTCCTATTACTAATACATTAATGGGCTTGGGTGCCTATCCTGCCTCCGATGAGCAATTCCTGGGTATGCTGGGAATGCATGGAACTTATGAAGCAAACATGGCTATGCATCATTGTGATGTATTAATGTGTATAGGCGCACGATTCGATGATCGAGTCACAAATTCAGATACTTCAAAGTTTTGTCCTGACGCCACAATTTTGCATGTGGATATTGACCCTGCTGCCATATCAAAAACCGTAACAGCTGATGTCCCAATTGTTGGTGCTGTTGGACTGGTGCTAGAGGAAATGATTGAGCTGGTCAGAAAATCTGATAAGAAAGTTGATAAAAAAGCATTAGATAAATGGTGGAGCCAGGTCGAAAATTGGCGGCAGAAAGATTGTCTAAAAGTAGTTCCATCGAAAGATGGGATCATTCTTCCCCAGGAAGTCGTTAAAGCAGTATTTGAGATTACTAAAGGAGACGCTTACGTTTCTTCAGACGTGGGTCAACATCAAATGTTTGCCGCCCAATATTATGGGTTCGATAAACCAAGGCGTTGGATTAATTCCGGAGGTTTAGGGACCATGGGGTTTGGGTTTCCGGCTGCCATGGGCGCGCAGTTCGGCCATCCTGACGCTATTTCGGTTTGTATTACAGGTGAAGGAAGTTTTCTAATGAACCAGCAGGAATTTGCTACCTGTATGCAGTACCAATTGCCGATCAAAATCATCTGCCTAAATAACCAGGCGCTAGGCATGGTTAAACAGTGGCAAGATATGCAGTACGGTGGAAGACATTCTCACAGCACATATGCGGAATCCTTACCTGATTTCTCAAAGTTAGCAGAAGCGTATGGACATGTTGGAATTAAGATTGCGAAAAGTAATGAACTGTATTCTAAATTAGAAGAAGCATTTGCCTTAAAGGATAAACTCGTTTTTGTCGATGTGCTCGTGGATCCAGATGAACACGTTTACCCAATGGCGATAAAAGGCGGTGCTATGAAAGACATGGTTTTGAGTAAGACTGAGAGGACATAAAATGAGACATATTATATCCGTCCTAATGGAAAACGAACCTGGAGCTCTATCTCGAGTAGTGGGCCTTTTCTCTCAGCGCAATTACAATATTGATTCGTTGACAGTGGCACCTACAGAAGACCAGTCTTTATCGCGTTTAACTCTTACAACGGTCGGTGATGAGGCGAGAATAGAACAAATAACTAAACATCTAAATAAACTTATTGATGTTGTTAAACTGGTAGATCTGACTGAGGGTGCTCACATCGAGAGGGAATTG
>JAQWTK010000049.1 GCA_029242705.1 Gammaproteobacteria bacterium
CTGAATAGACCAAGAGAATTAGAACATCTCGAAACACTTACGCCAGAGCAAGCGGCGGAGTGGGAAGAATTTGAACTACGCCGCCAAAATCGTGATCTCATTATCGATTCCGTGGGTGGCGCTGGCTACCCACCAGGCGTGATTTCTTATAATAATTTCTGGTATGAGCGCGGAGAGAATACCGTAGCCGATCGCAGAACTTCGTTGATTTACGACCCGCCGAATGGTCGACAACCTAGGGCCAACGCTGCCGGTCGCGAGCGCCGGGTCGAATATAGCCAAATGGTTTTTGAAAGTGCCGGGCCTGAAGGCAGAACCACCGTCGACAGATGCCTAGTAGGCTTTGTTGCCGGACCACCGATGATACCTGGCTCATACAACAACAATATGCAAATCGTGCAAACCGAAGACCAAATCATGATCTTGAATGAAATGGTACATTCCGCCCGCGTAATTCGCTTAAACAGTGAACACAATACCCAGCAGCTAAAGTGGGAGGGCGATTCGATCGCTCACTGGGAAGACGATACGTTAGTGATTAAGACACAGCATTGGTATCATGATTACAACCTTCGCGGAATGTCGACCGAGGCAGTTGTTGAAGAACGTATTCGTCGCGTAGACGATACAACGCTAGAGTATGACTTTACTGTCACTGACCCACTTTCCTGGGATGAGTCCTGGTCAGCTAAGTTCCCTCTGCGAGAGTCTACAGACCCAATTTATGAGTACGCCTGTCACGAAGGCAACCATGGTTTAGTTGGCATCTTGGCAGGTTGGAGGTATCAAGAGGCCCTTGGCAACAATGGTGATGGATCTCCCTTATCTGCTACGGGCATAGTTGAGACCGAGGAAAACTAACTTCTAAAACCCCTTTTTAGCTGGGAATAAAAAGGCCAGTAGGAAAATCCTACTGGCCTTTTTCACGAATTCTGCCTTTAAAAGAGAGCACCTAATCAAAACTTTACGAAATATTAATCGAGCAATAGTTGCCGGCACAATATTTTTCGCAACTAGCTCTACTTTAGGTGAAGTAACTTCAATACGTATTTCTTCGCGATTAGATCCTAACGCGATCACAATTACACAAGTCGATATTATTTTTGTATATGACCAAGAATTAGTTGATCTATTTCCGGCAACAAAAACAGGGTGGTATTCCAATCAACGGACTTTTATTGCTGAAGCTGGTGAAAAAATAGATCTTATTAGCGTTTTTATTCCTCAAGGTTTTGATTCAGAAACAACTCGCTTACCCGCAAGAAAGAACGAGGCTATAAAGGTCTATGTTTTCGCACAGCATGATGACTCAGAGGCACCACCTATAGACATTACTACCTTAGGAAATATACTCATAGAAATAGATGAATTTGGAATTTTAATTACTCAACAAAATTAACTACCAGCGATATTAGAAATAATATCATTTAGTGTTGAACTAGGCCTCATAGCTGCGGCAGCTCTATGTGGATCTGGCTTATAGTATCCCCCGATATCCATAGTTATACCTTGTACTGAGTTCAATTCTTCAACTATCTTATCTTCATTAATTGATAATTCCTCGGCAACAGCAGTAAATTTCGCTCGCAAATCACTATCATCATTTTGCTCAGCGAGGGCCTGAGCCCAATATAAAGCAAGATAAAAGTGAGAGCCTCGATTATCAAGCTCATTTACTTTCCTAGAGGGAGATTTGTTTTGATCTAAAAATACACCAGTCGCAGAGTCTAAGGCATCAGCGAGTATTTTTGCCTTACGATTTTTTGTAAGAGCAGACAAATGCTCCAATGAAGCTGCGAGAGCAAGAAATTCGCCAAGAGAATCCCAGCGGAGATGATTCTCTTTCTCAAATTGTTGAATATGTTTAGGAGCCGATCCACCGGCACCAGTTTCGAAAAGACCACCCCCTTTAATTAATGGAACGATAGATAACATCTTCGCACTTGTTCCAAGTTCCAATATAGGAAACAAATCAGTTAAATAGTCGCGCAGGACATTACCTGTAGCAGAAATCGTGTCCTGACCCTCTTTGATCCTTTCCAGTGAATATCTTGTCGCTTCTTCAGGTGCTTTAATATGTATTTCTAACGCATCAGTATTATGTTGAGGTAAATATTGATTCACTTTCTTTATCAACTCTGCGTCATGAGATCGATCTTCATTTAACCAAAAGACTACAGGCGTATTAGAGAGCCTTCCGCGACCTACTGCTAGCTTTACCCAATCTTGGATTGGTTCATCTTTTACCTGACACATCCGCCAGATATCTCCTTCTTCAACAGAGTGATGCAATAAGGTTTCTCCATCTGCACCAACAACGGTAACGTTTCCATTTAAAGGAATTTCAAATGTTTTATCATGCGAACCATATTCCTCCGCTTTTTGGGCCATCAGACCAACATTAGGGACACTACCCATGGTAACCGGATCAAAAGCACCGTTGGCTCTGCAAAAGTCGATTACTTCTTGATAGACCCCGGCATAACAACGATCTGGAATAACGGCTTTCATATCATGCAATTCGCCATCCGTTCCCCACATCTTGCCCGAAGTCCGAAGTGCTGCCGGCATCGACGCATCGATAATTACATCACTCGGAACATGCAAATTGGTTATTCCTCGATCAGAATCAACCATTGCCATCTCAGGACGATTAGCGTAACAAGCTTGTATATCGGCCTCAATCGCTTCCCTTTCGATCTGTGGAAGCTCTTGAATTTTTTCATAAATGTCGCCAATTCCATTATTCGCATCAACTCCAAGTTGAGCGAATTTTTCGGCATATTTAGCAAATACGTCGCTATAATAAATCTTTACTGCATGCCCAAATATTATCGGATCAGATACTTTCATCATGGTGGCTTTTAGGTGTAACGAAAACAAAATATTTTCTTGTTTCGCATCATCAATTTGCTTTATAAGAAAATTCTCCAGCGCAAGCTTATTCATACAAGAAGCATCAATAACCTCTCCATCTTGGAGAGAAATATCGTCTTTAAGGATTGAGACGTTACCATCATTATCTGTGTGAATAATTCTGGCGGTTGTATCTTTGTTCATCGTTATAGATTTTTCGCTGTCAAAAAAATCGCCCGACGGCATACTTGCGACATGGGTTTTACTTTCAGCTGACCAAATTCCCATGGAATGGGGATTCTTTCTAGCAAAGGACTTAACTGACGCTGGGGCTCTTCTGTCCGAGTTCCCTTCCCTTAGTACTGGGTTAACAGCGCTACCTTTCACACGATCATAGCGTGTTTTTATATCAATCTCTTTTTCGTTCGAAGGCTCTTCCGGATAGTCAGGCAAGGCATAGCCCTTCGCTTGTAACTCATCAATTGCTGCCTTCAATTGCGGAATAGATGCGGAAATATTCGGTAATTTTATAATGTTAGCATTGGTGCTCTGGGTAAGCTCACCCAATTCAGCCAATGCATCACGTTGCCTTTGATCTTCGTTCAAAAATTCCGGAAAATTTGTAATGATTCTTCCTGAAAGCGAGATATCTCGAATTTCTACCGCAATATTTGAGACATTAGTAAAGCCTTTTATGATAGGTAAAAGTGAATAGGTTGCTAAAGCAGGGGCTTCATCAGTTGCTGTGTAAATAATCGTGGCTTTTTGATCAGACATCGCGTTTCCTTAATTGGAGATGACAGGTGGTCAATTCTAGTTCTATCGCACAGCCAACAAGATTGTGTAAATATTTTTGTGGACTAAAAAAAGGCACGTAGTATACCAGTCTCAGATTTGCGAGAATAGTGGTATATAGGCTTAACAATAGTCTTACCAGGTTGTAGCTAAAGAGAACTTTATATGAAAATAGATACTGATATAAAAAACTTTATTATTCGAGCTGCTACAGTAGAGGATTGCACACTGATATTAGACTTTATTAGAGAATTAGCAGAATATGAAAAGCTCCTTCATGAGGTAACTGCTACTACGGAGGCACTTAAAGAAACATTATTTTCGGATAACCGCTACGCAGAAGTTATTATTGGTGAATATGACGCAAAGCCAATAGGCTACGCATTATTTTTCAATAATTTCTCTACATTTACTGGTCGTCCGGGTATTTATCTTGAAGACATTTACGTACAACCTGAAATGCGGGGTAAAGGTATGGGGAAATGCATATTAGCTTACATCGCAAAATTAGCAGTGCAGAGAAATTGTACGCGTGTCGAATGGTCTGTTCTCGACTGGAATACGCCCTCAATAGAATTCTACCGTTCTATAGGTGCTATTACTATGGAGGGGTGGACCGTACAGAGACTTCATGGCGAGGCCTTACAAAATTTTGCCACAGAATTCAAAAATACTTAGAGTTAGGTGACTATGAAACATATTTTAGATCGAACAGTTTATGTAAATGGCGAGTATGTTAAAGAAGAAAAAGCAGTAGTTTCAATTTTTGATCGGGGGTTTATCTTCGGTGATGGTGTCTATGAAGTAGTTCCAGTAATAAAAGGTAAATTGGTTGATAAAAAGTATTTTATAGAGAGATTGGATCGCTCTCTTAAAGAGGTATCCATACCTTGGCCATGCCCCCAAAACGCATATATGGAAGTTATGAAAAACCTTGTAGAGAAAAATTCACTAGAAGAGGGAATTGTTTATTCTCAGGTTACAAGGGGCGCTGCAGATAGAGACTTTCAATTTCCAAGCGAGGTTAAGCCAGGGTTTGTAGCTTTCACCTCTGTTATGAACCTCTTAACAAATCCAAATATCGAAACAGGAATTAAGGTAGTTACAACACCAGATATTCGTTGGAAACGAAGAGATATTAAAACGATAAATCTTTTAGGTCAGGTCCTAGCTAAACAAGATGCTGTATCAAGAGATGGCGAAGAAGGCTGGATGGTTGAAGATGGAGTTGTCACTGAGGGCGTTTCATCAACAGCATACATAGTTAAAGACAATGTAGTAATTACAAGGCCACTTTCTAACTTAATACTACCCGGTATTCGTCGAAGAACTCTTTTAGAAATCGCGAGCACCGCAAATATATCGCTAGAAGAACGGGCCTTTACGGTTGATGAAGCAAAAAGAGCCGACGAGGCTTTTATTAGTAACGCGACCACGATGGTGCTAGGGGTAGTTTCAATAGATGGCGTTCAAATTAAAGATGGCAAACCAGGGCTCATAACTAAAAAACTAAGGGGCCTCTACGAGGCAAGAGTCATGGCTGAAGCAACACAATAAAACTAGCTCCGATTCAAATATTTTTCTACGCTTTGTCGATTTAATTACAGGAATTAAACTCGTTTTATAGAAAATGCCAAAGCTTTATCGATTTCTTTAAGATTAGTTAAAACCATCAATAGTCGATCTATTCCAAGAGCAACACCCGAACTTTTTGGAATCCCTGTATTTAACGCGGCGATTAAGTTTTCGTCGATTGGAACTTCTGGAAGACCCATATCTAATCGGCTCCTATTATCAGCTTCTAAACGATTCCTCTGCTCCACGGGATCAGTAAGCTCAAGATAGCCGTTAGCAATTTCCATTCCTCGACAATATAGTTCAAACCGTTTAGCAATTTCATTACCTTCAACATCCTTCTCTATCTTTGCCAGAGAAGCCTGAGATTTTGGGTAATCAAATAAAAAACAGTATTCAGGCAGGTCAGGCTCAATAAGCGTGGTCATCGCAAGATCAAGATAATCAGAGAAACTAAGATCGACAGTATTAATCTCAATCTTACTATGCGCCACTTCGGCTAATTCTTCTAAAGAACAATCGTGTGGGTTAAGCCCTAATTTATCCTTAAAAACCTCACAGTAACTTATTCTAGGTATGTGGAGAGAGCCAACAGTGGCATCAATTAACTCTCCAACCTCATCCATCAGTCGTGTCATAGTGAAGCCTGGTCTATACCATTCCAGTATAGTGAATTCCGGATTGTGATAGGAGGTTGGGAAATCGCCCCGAAATGCTTTACATACCTGAAATATTGGGCCTACCCCATCCGCTAATAAACGCTTCATTGCAAATTCCGGAGAGGTCTGGAGATAATAAGGTTTCGAACTTGAGATGCAACTAATATTGGTAGATAGCGATACTAGATGCAGATCAGTAGCTGAAGCACCAGATAATAAGGGGGTATCTACTTCTAGTATATTTCTCTCTGCAAAAAATATTCTAATTGTTGCAAGTAGATCTGCCCTTTTTTTCAAAGTAGCCAGAGATGCGCCCGGTTGCCAATTAACCATAATGCATCGCCTCGTGAATGAACCTATTTATTCACTCGATTTTGATATTCACCGGTTCGAGTATCTACACGCAGCACGTCCCCAATATTCACAAATAAAGGAACTTTAACAACTGCGCCAGAAGATAAAGTTGCTGGTTTGGTCCCACCCTGAGCCGTATCGCCTTTTAGGCCCGGATCCGTTTCTGCAACTTCGAGCTCAACGAAATTAGCTGGTATTACAGAGATAGGGGCATCATTCCAAAGAACAACCTGGTATATATCTTGTTCTTTTAACCAATTCTTCGCTTCACGTATGGCATTAGCATCGGCTGCAACTTGCTCATAACTATCATCAGTTTTCATAAAATGCCAAAATTCGCCATCGTTATAGAGATATTCCATATCGGTTTCCATAACATCTGCCGCGTTGATAGAATCTCCAGACTTAAAGGTTCGTTCCCATACTCTACCATTGAGCAAATTCCGAAACTTTACGCGATTAAACGCTTGCCCTTTTCCAGGCTTCACCATTTCATTTTCTAAAATTGAACAAGTCTCACTATCAATGAGGACTTTTAAGCCTGACTTAAATTCATTAGTGGAGTAGGTCGCCATGTATTCCTCTCAATGTTTTATGCTCTGCTAAATTTTCTGTGTTCTTATGATCAAATAACATTTCTATGATTAATCGCGGTAACAATTATCCACTTTTTCTTATGAAATAAACAAAATTTAGATGGCAGTGTTCAACCGATCGAAAAATTGGCAAGGAATATTATCCGATCTTTATTGAAGATCCAAAGAAATTAATAACTATTTCGCATACAAATACTTAATGGGCGCATAAAAACGAGCTCGTATAAAGCAACAGGTAATCACATTAAATTAGCCTATAACCGGCACATTTGATAGATATAATTAATATCCCTATGTTTTAGAAGGATTATATTAAAGACATTGCTTGATAATTATTCTGCTCCACTGTCTGTGGTTATCGACAATAACTCATTTAGCAATTCCTATGATTTACCTTATCAAAAATCAAAAAAATGATGGAAACCAAAACCATAGGTTAAACGGCAAATTGATTAATTCCAGAAAAGGCATGAAAATCTTCTAAGGTAAGGCTCGTTTAATATATCCTCTCCTTATATTCTAAATAATCGCCGATTCAGGTCGATGAATTTTACGTGGAAACAACACAAAAAAAACAAAAAGAACGTGTGACCCAAAATTCATCGGGGTCCGCCTCTCTTAATGGTAAAATTGCGAAGAAGTTTACTATTACTGTCTGCTTATTATTAGTTTTGACCATGTGCACTTTCTGGCTGATAAGCAACTACAACACACAAAATATATTGCGACAACAAGCTGACAGCTTAGGCCAAAGCCTCGCTCAACAGACTGCCTCTCAGCTAACTGAATTGATGTTAGCGAATGATCTGATTAGCATGAATGTGATTCTCGCTGATCTTACGCAAAATTCAACAATCAAAGAAATTTATGTAATTAATATTGATAATGAGTTAGTTGCGAGTGCCTCAAGCAATGATTCCCAGCCTGCCTTGATATTCCCACTACCGATAAACCTTAGAAACTTACAGGTGGAATATTCAGCACCAGTTTCTATTGCAGATTCAATTGTAGGTTTTGTTCGCATTAATTTGGATTTAAATTATATCGAAGCTGGAATAATAAATGGTTTCATTCTCATTATAGGCGCGACATTACTTTTGTTGACTGTCTCTGTTGCCATAACTACCACCTATTTTAAATACCTTGTCACTTTCCCGTCGAGCCTACTATCTTTTTATATAGGAAAAATTCGAGAAGGAGAGATTGAAACTTGTCCAGAACCTTCAACTAATAATGAGATTAGCTCAGTAATACGTCAGTTTAATGAAACGGCAGAATTTCTGGCACAAAATACTTTTTTGAATAATATTGATTTAATACGGAATGAAATAAGAAATGAAAATTATAATACTATATACGGGGAGCAAGATAAGACCATATTAACTATAAGCATGAGTAATTTCGAATATCTTGCTTCTACTATTTTAGAAAAAAACAAAATAGAATTATTAAATAGATATTATTTTTTTAGTGGAAAAATCAGCCAGCTATATAATGGCAGTGTATTTTACTGTTCCGATGATGAAATTCTCGTTAGTTTTAATGATACGCAGCTCCCAGAAGAACAAGCTTTCTATGCAATTTGTGCCGCGCAGCTTTTCTTGCAATTAGTTGATAGCGTGAATGGCGAATCTACAAATTCAACGAAAGCGAAATTTAGGCTAGCAGTACATAGCGGCACAGCACTTAACGATCTTTATTCGCCCATTACCCAAAGTATAAATAATTTCACGGGGAAAGCACTCGATATTGCGCGTATGATTTCGAAGGAATGTCCAGAAAATGCCGTATTAATAAGCGCTTCTGCATTCGAAAATGCCGGCGCTGGAACGCGGGTCGAAGCAGATAATTACGGTCCAGTAGGAGAAGGAGAACAGATAGGTGCCTTTATCGCCCGTGACCCTATGTCAGACTATAAAATTCTATTAGAAAAACAAGCCGCACAGCTAATCAACCTATATAGCGGAACTTAGTTAGCTGATTTCTCCTTCAGAACTTCTATTCGATCGACATTTCGGAAACCTCTAGGGAGTTTGTTTCCTCGTCTGCCTCGCTCTCCTCGATAATGCTGAAGGTCCGATGGTTTGAGATTGTGGTGGCGACGACCTGCATGCACAGTGATAGTATCGTTAAGTGATAGCACCGCTATGGCGGCGACAAATTCCACTCGCTCCAATACTCGAGCTGTCGGAATATTAATAATCTTGTTGCCTTTACCCTTAGCGAGTTTAGGTAGTTCTGCGATGGGAAACATTAACATCCGACCCTCATTAGTCACAGAAACAATTAATTGAGATTCATAGTCATCTAGCATGAGCGTGGGAAGAACTTTACTTCCTTTTGGACAGCGTAAAACCGCTTTGCCGGATTTTTGGTTACTAATTAAATCTTTAATTTTACCCACAAAACCATAACCTGCGTCACTAGCAAGGAGAACATCACAGTCGTCGTCTCCAATTACAACACCTTCAATTGTTGCACCGGAAGGTGGCGAAACTCTTCCAGAAACTGGCTCTCCTAGTCCTCTAGCGGAAGGTAAGGAATGCGAAGGAAGAGAATATGCACGGCCAGTAGAATCCATAAAAATCGCCAATTGGTTGCTCTTTCCTTTCGCAGCTAACTTAAAGCTATCGCCCGATTTATATTGTAGAGAACCCGCGTCCACATCGTGACCTTTTGCAGAACGCGCCCAACCTCTATCTGAAAGTATTATAGTCATAGGCTCCGTTGACATCAGCTCCGTTTCACTAAACGCTTTTGACTCTTCTCGCTTTACGAGCTGTGTGCGCCTTTCGTCACCAAACTCTGCGGCGTCTGCCTCAATCTCATTCTTGATAAACGTTTTAAGCCTCGCTGGAGATTTTAGAAGCTGCTCTAGCGTTTTACGTTCTGCACCTAATTCTTTTTGCTCTCCTTTAATACCAATTTCTTCGAGTTTAGCTAGTTGACGAAGTCTCAAATTTAATATTGCCTCTGCCTGTATATCGGTAATTTTAAACTTTTTAACCAATGCAGGCCTGGGTTTATCTTCTTTCCTAATGATCTTAATAACTTCATCGATATTTAAATACGCGATTAACAATCCATCCAGAATATGTAACCGATCAAGTATTTTATTAAGCCGGTACTGCAATCTCCTTTCGACGGTCTTAGTTCTAAACTGCAACCATTCTTTTAGTAATGTGACAATATCTTTAACTTGTGGCCGCTTATTAATACCAATCATGTTGAAATTAACACGATGGTTTTTTTCTAGATCTGTGGTAGAAAATAAGTGTGACATAACTGCTTCTAAATCAATTCGATTTGATTTTGGCACAATGACTATCCGAGTTGGATTTTCATGATCAGATTCATCTCGAATATCTACAACCATAGGCAATTTTTTCTTCTGCATTTGTGTAGCTATCTGTTCCAGAATCTTTGCGCCAGAAACTTGAAATGGCAATGAATTTATAACTAGTTCGCCGTTTTCCTTAGCATACTTAGCTCTAGACTTGAGTGTTCCTTTCCCAGTTTTATAGATTTCAAATATTTCTTCCTTAGAGGTGATTAGTTCAGCTTCTGTAGGAAAGTCGGGCCCTTTGATAATTTTACAAACCTCGGAAATAGAGGCCTTTGGGTTTTTCAATAAATGGACACAAGCCTTAGCGACTTCCCTAAGATTATGAGGTGGTATATCCGTTGTCATACCAACCGCTATTCCGCTTCCACCATTTAATAGTACATTTGGCAGGCGAGATGGTAATATTTCTGGCTCTTCTAACGTACCATCAAAATTTGATCTCCAATCAACGGTGCCTTGCCCAAGTTCACTAAGCAGTACATCAGCATACTTTTGTAATCGTGATTCCGTATAACGCATTGCGGCAAAAGATTTAGGATCATCATGAGAACCCCAATTCCCCTGCCCATCGACTATCGGATAACGGTATGTAAACGGCTGCGCCATCAATACCATAGCCTCGTAACATGCCGCGTCTCCATGAGGATGGAATTTGCCGATTACATCTCCTATCGTTCGCGCAGATTTTTTAAACTTTGCAGTTTGCTTCAAACCAAGCTCAGACATAGCGTACACAATTCGTCTTTGTACCGGCTTTAAACCATCACCAAGATTAGGTAATGCCCGATCGTTAATGACATACATCGAGTAATTCAGGTAGGCTTGTTGTGTATAAGTTTTTAGCGCTATCTGTTCAACGCCATCTTCACTAATCGTTATATTTTCATTCATAAGCTATTCTATTAGTTTATTTCAATCTGCAAAGTCGGCTAAGTTACCAGTGGTTTCTAACCATTTTTTTCGGTCCGGCGCTCGATTTTTTGCAAGTAATAAATCCATGGCTTCAATGGTGCCTGTTTTATTTTTAGTTGTAAGATTTTTTTCAAGAGTTAATTGAATAAGTCTTCTCGTATCGGCAGCCATAGTCGTCTCACGGAGCTGCTTAGGATTCATTTCTCCAAGACCTTTGAAACGCTGGACGTTAATTGATCCTGCTTTCTTTTCTGCCGCAATGCTGTCAAGGATTCCTTTCTTTTCATCCTCATCTAACGCATAAAAAACATCTTTACCAAAATCGATTCTAAATAGCGGAGGTAGAGCAACGTAAACATAGCCTGCTTCAACGACTTCTTTAAAGTGTTTTACAAACAAAGCGCATAAAAGGGTAGCTATGTGCAATCCATCAGAATCTGCATCGGCCAAAATACATATTTTCCCATAGCGAAGACCATCTATTTTAGGAGATCCTGGATCCACACCAAGAGCTACAGCTATATCATGGACTGTTTGTGATGCTAGTATCTCGGAAGAATCAATCTCCCAAGTGTTCATAATCTTACCTTTTAAAGGCATGATGGCTTGAAATTCTCGATCACGAGCTTGTTTTGCTGATCCTCCAGCTGAATCACCTTCAACAAGAAATAGTTCCCCCGCCATAACATCTTCTGTGGAGCAGTCTGCAAGTTTCCCAGGCAAAGCGGGGCCCGAAGTAATTTTTTTACGTGCAACTTTTTTACTTGCCTTGAGTCGGTTCTGAGCATTACTAATGCATAGCTCGGCAATAGCTTCAGCCTCTGCGGTATGCTGATTTAGCCATAAACTAAAAGCGTCTTTCACCACGCCAGCAACAAAAACATTGCATTGCCGTGAAGAAAGCCTCTCTTTAGTCTGCCCTGAAAATTGTGGATCTAGGAGTTTCGAAGATAATACATAGCTACAGTTTTCCCATATATCGTCCGGCGATAATTTCAAACCTCGCGGTAATAAATTTCTAAATTCACAAAACTCCCGAAGAGATTCTAGTAAGCCTGTACGCAAACCACTGACGTGGGTACCGCCCATAGGTGTAGGAATAAGGTTAACATAACTCTCTCCAGTTACTTCTCCTCCGTCCGAGAGCCACTGAATGGCCCAGTCGACCGCCTCATCATTTCCTTGCAAAGAACCAGTAAAGGGACTTTCTGGCAAGGTTTCGAATTCCGAAGTCGCTTGCGTCAGATAATCAGTTAATCCGTCTTCGTAATACCACTCTTCGCTCTGATCTTTTGATTTGGGTGATGCTTTATCATTGAAAACAACTCGCAGTCCTGAACATAAAACTGCTTTCGCACGCAAAACATGCTTAAGTTTTGGAATAGATATTTTTACTGAATCAAAGTATTTTTCATTAGGAAGAAATCTAACTATTGTGCCCGTATTCCTCTTGCCAACTTTTCCGATAACCTTTAGTTCAGAAGCCTTATTACCATTTTTGAATTTCATTCCATAAACTTTGCTATCTCTCCTTACTTCTACCTCGAGAAATTTAGATAACGCATTTACAACAGATACACCTACTCCATGCAGCCCACCTGAATATTGGTAATTTTTATCTGAAAATTTCCCCCCCGCATGTAATCGTGTAAGAATAAGTTCTACTCCAGTGACTTTTTCTCCTTTATGTTTATCCACAGGCATCCCGCGCCCATCATCACACACCTCAACTGAACCATCTTCATTTAAAGTCAGGGTAATTTTACTGGCAAATCCTGCTAGCGCTTCATCTACGCTATTATCTACGACTTCCTGGAGCAGATGGTTAGGACGTGTGGTATCAGTATACATACCCGGACGTTTTCTAACTGGGTCTAAACCAGTTAGAACTTCAATTGCGTCGGCGTTATATGTGCTACTCATTTTGAAAGTAAAGTTAGGAGGCTAAAATCCGAGAGATGAATAATATTTTATCGCTCAGAATTTGTAATTCTTGATAGTAAAAACGAAAAGATCAATGGAATCTGAATATATTATCACTTAATTTTTAAAAATTAGCTCAGGTGCCTCAACACTTTTACCGAATTCTAGGCAATGCGTTAACCATTCACCTAAAAAGGCATTTACTCTCACTTTTTCATCAGACTGATACATCATAGGATTTATTTTCGGATATCTAGATTGAAAAATTTTATGGCCTTGGCTGGAAATTACTTCAGCTGTACTTGCATCGTGATAAACTCGAACTATCATCGAAGGGTTAGTTATCCATTTTTTTAATTCAGGTTTTTGTATTATCTCAATTGTATTAGTATATTTAAAATTTTCTAATATTTTTATTTGTACCGTTATTCTTTGATTCGAATTGATTAAATCACAAATAGTAAATTCCACTTTTACTTCATCTAAACTATTTTCATAATCTTTAATTATATCACTTGAGTTTCTCTTTCTTGCTAACCCATATCCTTCTTCTCTATTATCGTATTTTGATAACGTTATATCCCGATACATAGATAATTGAGGCACGAGCTTTAGTAGTCTGATGTAATTAGCATCACATTCTGCCATTTGCTTGATAAGGTCAATGCTGTATTTGGATTTAGACATAATTAACGTTTTTTATAGATGATACTATGGCCGCCCTATTTCAAATCGGCGAGCCCAAAATATTAAACCCAATCCTTTATAATAGCGGTTTTATTTAGCATCAACCACTGTAGCGCTATAATTGTCATAGCATTATTAATATAACCGACTTCTAAGTAACGCAAAGCGTCTTTATAAGAAAGCACTATTACTTCTATATCCTCGTGTTCTTTTTCCAAACCATGAATTCCACCAGCGTTCTCTGCGTCTATTATCCCACAGTAGAGTATAACCTTTTCCGTGCTAATACCCGGGCTATTGTAGTATTCGCATATATCTATTAAATCAAGTATTTCACAACCGGATTCCTCTTTCGCTTCTCGATTCGCCACTTCATGAAAATTCTCTCCGTCACCAACCATTCCCGCTACTATTTCGAAAATCCAGGGTTCTTCTAAATCTTGCATCACTCCAATACGAAACTGTTTAACCAAAACGATTTCATCTCGTTTAGGATCAAACATCAGAACACCCACAGCCCGCTCGCGAACTGTAACCTCACGTTTTATAACCGGGCTCCATCCACCATTAAACATTTTGTGTTTTAGCTGGACTATATCTACCTTCAGAAAACGGCTAAATACTGACTCCCGAGAAAGAACTTTTATATCCTTAAAAGAGAATCTAGATCCTATTTTTGACACCTAGTTAAATTCCTCGATAATTCTATAAGATTTTTCACAAATTTATTTCATCTAATTACGACTCGTCACTTCCACCAAATGGTAACCAAATTGAGTTTTTACAGGTCCCTGAAGAGTATTAACCTCAGCGCTAAATACTACCTCGTCAAACTCTTTTACCATCATCCCTGGTCTAAACTGCCCTAAATCTCCGCCTTGAGCTTTTGATGGGCAGCTTGAGTGAGCTTTCGCGATATCCGCGAAATCTTCACCAGAATTAATCCGTTCTTTCAAATTCAAACATTCTTCTTCTGAATCAACTAATATATGACGCGCGATCGCTAATGACATTTAAATTCCTCCATTAATGTGAGGATATATTATGCACGAACGTAAAGTCCTGAGCACACAATTAATTTAAGGTGCGTTATAATAATAAAAGCTGATTTCCCTCTTAATTAAATATAATTATTACCAAAATTTCTCTGGGCTACTGAAAATATCGAAGGTTTAACTATGGCATTGCCGGAATCATTCCCTAGAAAACATTTACATACTCGCGCAATAGATTATAGGGGCTACCAAAGACAAGACGGATTGTGGGATATAGAAGCCCATATGACTGACACAAAAACTTACGAGATTAAAAATAACTGGCGAGGGAAAATGAAAGCCGGCGAGTCACTACACGAAATGTTTTTAAGAATTACTATAGATGATGAATTTGTGATTAAGGATGTAATTGCCATAACTGAGCATAGTCCATTTGAAATATGTCCAAACATTGCATCTGCTTATAAGTCTTTAGTCGGTATACAAATGGGTCCAGGTTGGCGTAAAGCAATTAGATTAAAAGTAGGCGGTATTCGAGGGTGTACTCATCTTACAGAACTGTTATTCCCAATGGCCACCGTGGCGATGCAAACAATTTGGCCATTGCGTAAAAAAAATACAAATGCCTTGGAAAGCGAACCTAAAAAACGGCCTACCATCATAGATACCTGCCACGCTTGGGCTAGCGATTCTTCCGTTGTCAAAGAAAATGCTCCGGAATATTACAACGGAACGGATTAATTGTAATAAAGAGGGACAACTACTGTTATAATTACACCCTCTCGGTCTTTTCTGTTTTCTGCTCGAATTTGCCCGCCATGGAAATCCGTTATTAGGCGCGCAATGTGCAGCCCCATTCCTAAATGGGGTTGTCTTTGTTTTTCTTGCGGTCGAACCGATATCATCGAATCGAAAATTCTCTCCTTCATTTCTTCAGGGAGAAATGGGCCAGCGTTCGAAATTTTAATAGCTGCGTGGTCCCGAAAAGCTCGGCAATAAATCATGATAGGTTGATCTACATTAGAAAATTCAACTGCATTTGCTACTAATTTGTCTAAAAGTTGTGCGATATATTCTGGCACCCCATTAATATAAATAGGATAGTCAGGAAAATCTGATTCAAAGCATGAATCTTTATAAACCAATTTATAGCCCTCTACGCAACCGTTTACTACTTTGTTTAATTCAATTTTCTCTTTTTCAGAAGTTTGTAGCATTTGTTCGAGGCGCGTTGCTTCACTCATATTTGTCAGTATGAGATTTAAGCGACTGATCCCCTCTTCTGCCCTATCTAGATAAACAGCTGACTCTTTGTTTTTATCTTGCATGCTAAGATTTTCCAGGGAAGAGCGGACAACTGTAACAGGGGTACGAAGTTCATGAGATAGTCGTGAGGACATATTTTCTAAGTAATTCGTATACTGAGTTAAACGTTCAACGATATTAGAAAAACTTCGAGAAAGATCGCCAATCTCATCACCACTACGGGAGGGTACTATTGTGTTTTTAACTTTTCCTACATCGTCAATAATATTTTCAGCTTGATTACGCAGGAATCTAATTCTTGAGGAAATTCTAGATGCAAAAAAGAATAATCCCAGTGTAACAATCAGCATCACAGCAAGCATGGTAGTAAAAAGTTGCTCTAAAGCTTGGTTACGAAAAGTTCTCAAACCATTCATATTTTGGTCAACCACTACGGCTCCCATCACCTCGCCCTCAGCCAATATAGGATATGCAGCCTCTAAGATTCGTGTTTGAGTATCCGCCAATGTCCTAAACTGCGTTAATGGGGCTCCCTGCAAGGCTGAATTGATATGAGCCCCTTCTCTCGTAACATCAGAATATAACTCATCAATAAAATCATTACTCGGTTTGCTAAGAATTTGGTAATAGAGCGGATCAAGGATTTGGTTCTGTACATATTCCCAATATTTATTCTCTGGTGCTTCTTTCGGCAAACGAGCTAATTCCAAGCCTGTCGCTGATTGAATATCGCCTGCAGTTAGTAGCACTCGGCCGCTTAAATCTACAACTTGTATACGTGAATTATTATGGTTCATACCAGCTACTATACGATCAATTTCAGGGGTAGGCAGTCGCAGAGATCCCAAGCGATCTGAATTAGCGTCCTTGTAAGTTGCTACTACCGTGGTTATCTCGCGTTTCTCAATGTCATCAACATCAAAAATAGTAAATCCTAACCGGTCGCCCAACATTTGCGTCGGTATCTGCAATTCCACCTCATAACCATCATCGAGCTCATACCATTGCCCAGTAATGCGAGGTTCATAAGTAGGATTTGAATAGTCATCTCCAACCTGAAAAGGATAAATGGGTTCTGGGCCGTAAGGAGCAATCACATAGTTAGAAATTCCGGTCCCGTTGATAGAAAGCATAGTGATCTGCAGAAAATCGTTGCGAAATAGACTTAACGCTTCTCTATCCCGATAAACCAAACTATCATCTATAACTTTAAAATAGGCATAGAGCGATCCATTATATTCACCAACCATATTTTTAAATTTAACCGAATCATCATTTTTATAATACCGCGCAGGATTCAGGGGTGTCCGTAAATAGTTTCTATGGTCATAACTCACTTCATATTGTTGATATTCTCCCCAATCAACTAATGAGTTGTCGTCGAGGTCCAATGGTGAAAAAATAGGATAAACATAAAGATCTTCTGACCGCCTGGCAGGACTGTAATTCCCTTCATTGAATAATTCGGGCCGCTCATTTAAGGCCGTGGCCAGGGCTTGTGCTGTCCCTAGAACAGTCTGCTCCTGGCCTCTTTGCAAATATTCTTCCATCTCTAAAATGTACTGATAACCGAGCCAGGGAATAACAAGTAAAAAACTGGAAAGAAAAACCAGTTTGAAACGAATACCAAATAAATTCTTAATAGGTTGTTTCATTTTTTAATTATTCTTTTAACACAGACTCCAAATTCCATCGATAGCCCATTCCATAGACTGTTTCTATGCAGTCGAACTCTTCATCTACGAGCATAAATTTTTTTCGTATTCGTTTTATATGTGACGTAATAGTACTCCCATCAACGAATATTTTTGATTCTTGCATTAACACTTGCCTGCTCTTAACGTGACCAGTGAATTTTGTTAAAGCATGAACCATCCAAAATTCAGTCACCGTTAAGGGAACTGCAAAATTATTCCATTGAACTGTTAGTCTACCTATATCAAGAGATAGCTTTCCTCGCTCTACAAGATTTTCAGGCGATGGCGGTTGGTCAATTACATCTAGCCGCCTAAAGAGCGCCGCTATTCGTGCCGTCAGATGAGGCAAACTAATATCTTTAGTTAAATAATCATCTGCGCCCATGCGTAATCCACTTACAGTATCAAAATCATTATCCCTTGCAGTAAGAAATATGATGGGCAAAGTATCTGAGAGAGATCGGAGGGCCTGACAAAGAGTAAACCCCCCGTCAATTTCATTTTCCAAACCTATATCTATAATGGCTAAATTTGGTAGACGAATATCAAATGCCGACATCGCTTCTTTTCGGTTTGAATAAGCTTGAACTTCATACCCTTGTTTCCGCAAAACATCCGCATAATTCTCTCGAATAGCTGCCTCATCTTCAACAATTGCAATTCTTCTGCTCATAACTTAAGTCTACTATGGTTGGATTAATTTCATTTAAGTCTTAATTCTCAATTAACGCGATTCTTAGTTAAACTATAACTCATTTATCGACCCATATAGAGGTTGAAATCTATCTTGACAAAAATTGCCATCATTTTGACATATTTAATCACCACCTAGCCTCAAAACTCTCCTAGTCTAGCAAGAAATGTTTAGTTAAATAGACCCTAGCCAGCAATTAGAACTTTTCGACAAAAATTAATGCTTATCTAGACCTCTAAATGCAAATTTTTATATCAACAATCTCGAGGAAGAACCATGATAAATAAATTATCTTTGATATTGTCTCTAATATTCATGTGCAGCGCAGTACAAGCAGAAAATAACCACAAAGATCATAGAGACTACGCCCCTACAGAAGAAACCACCGGGTTTTTAAGTGGCGTCATCGTTGGAGGATTTGCGGGAGGCCCGCCTGGAGCAATTTTCGCGGCGAGCATAGGAGCAATCCTAGGAGAAAACTGGAATAGAAATAAGATAGAAAGAAATGGCCTAGAAACAGCATTACAAAGTTCTGAGCTGAAGCTATCCAATAAAAATAGCGAATTAGAGACTCTTCGAAAACAATACGAGGCTACTCTAGCCAAACTAGATCAGTACCAGAATTTAAAACCAACTATCTTACCTGCGTCACTAAATAGCATCCCTGATGTCGGCTGTTGTGACGACACCATGGCATCAATTCACTTTCGAATAGGTCAAAATAATATTGAACCTATTTATGAAGAACAGCTTTTAAGCATGGTTGGTTTAATTAAACAAATACCAAATATTAGTGTTGAAATAACTGGTTATGCAGATCGCAATGGAGATAGCAAAATGAATTTGGAGCTGTCAAACCAAAGGTCAGATTCAGTTAAGTCTTTCTTTCTAGAAGAAGGAGTCGACGCGACATCCATTTCGACAAATGCGTATGGAGAAACGCGGCCCGTAGACGTTAATAAGAATTTTGAATCTGATTTCTTTGATCGACGAGTAGTTGTTCACCTTCGCAATACCAATCAATCACTGTTAACAAAAAGTTTCGAAAACTAAGTAGTGAACCTAGGAATCACCGCATGAAAAATATTCGCCTCGTAATTGGAAATAAAAATTATTCTTCTTGGTCAATGTGCCCTTGGCTTTTGTTAAAAATGTATGGGATAGATTTCGACGAAATCCAAATTAAACTCTTCCAAGATAATACAGCAGAAAAGCTTGGACCGTACTCACCCTCATTGAAAGTCCCTGTACTTTTGTACAAAAGCATAACTATTTGGGATTCTTTGTCAATTTGTGAATTTATATCTGAAAATCTTTTAAATGGCTTTGGTTGGCCAACAGACTTAAAGAGTAAAGCCAATGCAAGATCAATTAGTGCTGAAGTTCATTCTGAGTTCACAATATTAAAAAAAGAATGGCCCATGAATTGTAAGGCTTCTTATCGACTCAATCCGTCGGATGAGCTACAAAATGAAATTGCCCGCATAAACACCATTTGGGGATATTACCGCCAACGATTCGCAGGAAATGGAGATTACTTGTACGGACGTTTTTCTATTGCTGATTGTATGTTTGCACCAGTTGCCGTCAGTTTTAAATCCTATGGCGCAGAATTATGCAAGGAAGCAAATACCTATATGGAAACTTTATTGAAAAATCCATTCGTTAATGAATGGAGAATAAGTGGCCGCAGAGAAAAAGAAAATCTATCTATCGCATATGCTAAAAGCGCATGATCGAAATTGAACATGAAAGAGCAAGGCTTTATAAGAAGATAATTCTTTGGAAAATTATTTATACTAGACCTTTAAGGTCAGCGATTATTCAATGCGCTCCTAATTTTGCTAGCCATTTCTAATATTGATTTCTCGGTATTTTCCCAATCCATACAGGCGTCAGTTACTGATACCCCATATTTAAGATCGCTCAGATTTTCTGGGATAGCTTGGTTACCAGCATTAATAAAACTTTCTAACATCACACCTACGACAGATTTATTACCCTCCATTATTTGGCGTGTTATATCTTTTAGTACCAGCGTCTGTAAATCCGGGTTTTTAGCTGAGTTAGCGTGGCTACAATCAATCATAATATTGTTACTAACTCGGCCATCTTCAAGCGCCTTCTCGCATTCGCTCACATGAACAGAGTCGTAATTTGGGCCATTACTACCTCCTCGTAATACGACATGAGCATATGGGTTGCCCTTTGTTTTCACAATTGAAACTTGGCCTTGCGCATTAATACCTAGAAACCTATGTGGACTAGATACGGACTGCATCGCGTTAACCGCCACGGTTAGCCCTCCGTCAGTCCCATTTTTAAACCCCACTGCAGAAGATAATCCGGATGACATTTCACGATGGGTTTGAGACTCCGTGGTCCGCGCTCCTATTGCTGACCAAGAGATTAAATCTTGAATATATTGTGGCGAAATTGGATCAAGTGCCTCCGTTGAGGTGGGTAATCCAACATCGATTATATCCAATAGAAGTTTTCGCCCTATACGTAACCCTTCTTCAATTTTAAAAGAATCATCTAAGTAAGGGTCGTTAATGAGGCCCTTCCAACCAATTGATGTCCGTGGTTTTTCAAAGTAAACACGCATAACTAAAAATAAGTTATCACTTACTTTTTCGGAAAGTAGCTTTAACCGATGTGCATAATCCATCGCCGCGTCTACGTCATGAATAGAGCAAGGGCCAACCACGACAAACAACCTTGGATCTTTTCGATCAAGAATCGAGAATATCGTTTCACGAGACTTTTTAACAGAATCTAACGCCGATCCTAGCAGAGGCATTTCACTTTTTAGCTTCTGCGGTGTAATTAATGCGTCATTAGAGGCAATATTTAAATTTTCAGTATTTTCTGTCATTTTAATTTACTTTAAATAAGTCGGTTCAGGCCACACCCAAAAAAAGGCCAGTAATCATAACATATTGGATACAATCATGAATATTCAGCCATGACCTAAAAGATATTGTTTCGAGATGGCGTTGCTTCTCCATAATATGAAATTTGACTGCTTAAAAAATCATCATACAAACTAAACAACCAATGTTTTAGTTACTGGCTGGTTATTTAAATGCCAAACTTTCTTAGTTAATCTTAAAATCCATAAAAATTCGATTTCTAACTAATAATGTTCTTTATATTTCCTCCAACACACTGACTCAAACTACTTTTATTTTTAGATTTATTTCTAGTATAGGAAAAATGGGTTTTGGCCGACTAGACTATATGGATTTATGACGCAAGATGACGAAATAAATTAATCATTCAACGCGAAAAGCAGATGAAGATAATGCCCAACTGTCATAGCAACTAGGCCCCTGCGCCAGGAATCAAATTTAAAACATCTCGTAGGGATAAAAATGCTAACTGCCGCAAACAGACTATCAAATTCGTCACTATTAGTTACACTACTAAGAAAAGTGGTTGGCCTAATCCATCGGCTGAAAATTTTAAGTGATCTGTAATTTTATTCTTAACGTTTGACCAGCAACCCCATTATCTGCAGAAAGGTACGAAATATGCGACCTATATTAAGGTTTATTGTAATTATTACATTATTCAATTTTAGCTTATCGCCCAGCTTTGGAGACGATTTAGTGGCGATATTAAACCTCGCGTTTGAAAACGATCCTACGCTGAGGCAAGCTAAAGCAAATTATCGTGTCAATCGCGAGACTGTAGTACAAAGTCGATCTACCTTATTGCCATCATTTGGCATTCAAGCCGCAACCACTCGTCTAACTTCTGGGCCTACAAGCTCACGCTATATGGATATTCCTAATCCAATAACTGGCGAAGCCGTTTCTACACGTGTAATGAATGACCACAGCTTTTATCCTGGCATAAACAATCACAATTGGGGTATTGGCCTGAATCAAAGCCTTTTAAACCTATCTAATTGGTACAACTTGCAAAGTGCACGAGCAAACGACCGAGCTGCAGCTGTAAATTTAGCGAGCCAAGAACAAGACCTTATTATGCGTGTTTCGATGTCATATTTTGATGTCTTGCGTGCCCAAGAACTTCTAGAAACTAATCTTCAGGAAGAAGAAGCAGCTTTAACCTCTTTGCAACAAACCCAGCAAAGAGAGGCGGTCGGCTTAGTCGCTATAACCGATGTTTACGATGCTCAAGCGGCTTATGATCTAGCTACAAACACCACTATATTGCAAAGAGATATACTCCAAGCTCGCTATGAAGCATTAGAGGCACTAACCGGACAGGCACATCCCGAAATCGAAATATTGAGAGAAGATTTTCCAATTGTTGAGGCGGACGGCTCCCTAGCCGACTGGGAATTACAAGCCGACAAAAATAGTCTTGCCGTCGCAGCGGCGGAATTTAGCTTAGATGCAACACGAAAAACCTTAAAAGCACGAAAGTCAGATCACCTGCCAACCCTCGATGTATCTGGTTTCTACGGGCATATAGTTACGGCACCCATCGTCAACCAAGGTATACAAATAGGTGGCGGTGCTAGTGACCGCACCCAAATTGCTTTGAATGTAAATATTCCACTTTTCTCGGGCGGTGCTACGAATTCGCGTCGCCGGGCCGCTGAATATCAAGTTTTAGCGGCACAGGAATCCCTAGAATTCACGAAGCGCCAACTAACCCAGAATATTAGGAATGCCTATCGACGCGTCAATACCGATGTGCTGGTCATCGCACAACGCCAGCAATCTATTACGTCGGCACAAAGCGCATTAGACGCCACGGAACTTGGCGCAGAAGTTGGGACTCGTAATATTGTTGAAGTATTATTAGCGAGAGAAAATTTATATCGAGCCTTAAGACTATACGCAGACGCTCGCTTCGACTATGTAATTGATAGCTTAGTTTTAAAACAAGTAGCAGGTATTCTAACCCCACAAGATGTAATCGATCTAAACGAATGGCTGCAGGAAGGAGAGGGATAATTTCAATTCTAGTCTATATACTAACGTTGGATAAATGTGAATAACTAAATTATCTCAGGATAATATCGACTCTTATTTGCTAAACATTTAAGCATAGTACAGTTCCCAAATGACCAATATTGATTGCAATCAGCTTGCTATAGATATAAAAAATTGGGCTACCGATCTTGGCTTCCAAGAGACAGCAATAACTGATGTAGATCTAAATACATACAAGTCATATGTAGATAAATGGATTGAAAATGGATTCCACGGAAAAATGGATTACATGGCTCGCAATATAGAGAAACGTTGCAATCCGGAAAAACTAATACCAGGAACCATACGAATAATTACCGTCCGAATGGATTACGCTAAAGAGATTGATAACTCTTTTTCTAAACTTTATGAAACAGAAAAAGCTTATATTTCTCGTTATGCTAGGGGCCGTGATTATCACAAGCTAATTCGTAAACGCTTGCAATCTCTCGCAGAAAAAATCCTTGGCACCACAAATAAACTTGGATATCGTGCTTTCGTAGATAGCGCTCCAGTACTGGAGAGAGCCTTAGCAGAAAAGGCTGGGCTTGGTTGGATTGGTAAAAATACAATGCTAATCAACAAAAAAGCTGGGTCATGGTTTTTCTTAGGAGAGCTTTTTACAGATCTTCCCCTACCCTTGGATACGCCGACCTCAGATCATTGTGGAACATGTTCTGCATGTATAGAAATCTGCCCAACAAAGGCATTTGTTAAACCTAATTTATTGGACGCAAGCCGATGTATATCATATTTGACAATTGAATTACGCGATGCAATACCAGTAGAGTTTAGGAAGGCTATTGGGAATAGGGTTTTTGGTTGCGATGATTGTCAACTTATTTGTCCTTGGAATAAATTCACTAAGCAGTCGCAGGAGCATGATTTTCTGCCTAGACACAATTTCGATGATATTGACTTGGTCACTCTTTTTGCCTGGAATAAGCAAGAATTCTTGGAAAAAACAGAAGGCTCTCCTATTAGAAGAATAGGATACGATTGCTGGAAGAGAAATATTGCTGTCGCCCTCGGAAATGCCAAAACGAGTGAAATAATAGTGAATGCTCTACGTGCAGCCCTATCGGGTCATTCTGACATGGTAAAAGAGCATGTAGAGTGGGCTCTCGCCCAACACGAATGCGGCTAAGAAGTTAAAAGTCACTAAATGCTAATTAAATGTTCGCGGTAGTAAATGAGCTCATTTACCGAATCTTTAATATCATCCATTGCCGCATGGGTATTTTTCTTAACGAGCCCTTCCAAAATCTCTGGCTTCCAACGACGAGCAAGTTCTTTTAAGGAGCTAACGTCAAGATTGCGGTAGTGAAAAAATGCTTCCAGTTCCGGCATATAATTTGCGAGAAACCGCCGATCTTGGCAAATACTGTTTCCACACATAGGTGACGCATTTTTCTCTGAATATCTAAGTAGAAAATCAATAGTCTGGCGCTCAGCATTACTTTCACTAACATCGCTTTGCTTTACTTTTGATATAAGGCCGGTAGCTCCGTGATGTTTCTGGTTCCATTCATCCATACCATCAAGTAGCTTATCAGCTTGTTTAATAGCCAAATTTGGTCCTTCAGCAATTATATTTAAACTAACATCTGTTACTAACGTAGCTATTTCTATAATGCGGTCTTCCTTCGGCGAAAGACCTGTCATTTCAAGATCAATCCAGATTAAATTTTGCATCTTATCCATTTTTTACTTAATTCGGGCTTACTAAAGATATAAATTGTATCAAAGCTTCCGGCAAGGGAATATGTAATAATCTAAGCAAGATGAACTAATTGAATATTTGTCTACAAAACTAATATGAGTAATCGCAAACTCAGTAAAAAACAGTTACAGAGAATAGCCGAAAATCAACAGAAGGAACTCTCAAATGTAGATGGAAGGGTTTCGGTTGATATATCGAATTGCAATGGCCGAATAATTAGCCATTTTGGGCAGCAGCTAGATATCGAGATATTAAAAGGAAGTGCGGCCGGCTCCATCATGAGGTGCCATCAACGCGCAAACTTACCTCACCTTGTAACCGGTGATTTAGTTCAGTGGGTGGCTGATACACAGGATACCGGTATCATAGTTGCACAATCTAGCCGTAAAAATATTTTTGGCCGTTATGATTCTAATGGAAAGTTCAAACCTATAGCAGCAAATCTTAGTTGCGTACTAATAGTGCTGGCGGTCGTCCCTGAGGCTTTCCTTAATTTAATCGATAGATATCTAGTCGCGATAGAGCGTCTAGAAATTCTGCCGCTATTAGTTTTAAACAAAATCGATCTCATCGAGAATGAAAAAAATTCCAAACTAGAGGGATTATTATCTATATATCGGGATTTAGGTTACCAAGTGTTCGAAGTATCTGCAAAAAATTCTAGTGGAATACATTCACTTAAAGAAGCATTAGCCAACCAAACCACGATACTAGTCGGTCAATCAGGCGTAGGTAAATCGTCTTTGATAAATCGACTTGGCCTGGATAAGCTCACTCAAACTGGAGAACTATCAGCGTCCAAATATAAAGGAACTCATACAACAACAACCGCACGTCTTTACCATATGGAAAAATGCGATCTTATCGATTCGCCTGGTATTCGAGAATTTGGCCTCTCTCATATAAAAGCACAAGATGTTATACAAGGATTTAAAGAGCTTAATGAGTTAGCCTTACTTTGTAAATTTAGAGACTGTGGCCACGATAAAGAACCTGGCTGCGAGATTCAACAAGGCATAAGTAATGGCATTATTGCGCCGGAACGCCTTGATAGCTATCGCCGCATTATCAATAGCCTCTATTAACTGATTTATTTCTAAGCTATATAAAGTAGAATTGAGGTTTATTTAACAATAATTATGATGCCGCATAATAAAAACTCATTATTAGTTGAACCAGAAGAACTACTTCCTGAGTTAAAAAACAAAGAGCAGCTGATAATCGCAGTGTGTTCTGATCAATCATTTGATCAAGGTCATATCCCAGGCGCTGTTTTAGTAAGACCGGCAGATTTAATTAGCGGAGTTAAGCCTGCGATCGGAAAGCTACCTTCTATTGATAAACTAGATCAAATTTTTTCAGACATAGGCCTTACAGAATCTAAGAGAGTCGTTGCTTACGATGATGAAGGAGGCGGTTGGGCCGGAAGGCTTTTATGGACTTTAGATGTGTTAAATCATTCAAACCATGCTTTATTGAACGGCGGGCTAATTTCGTGGCGACATGAGGGCTTCCCTCTTTCAAATAAAATCGAGTCAATTAAAAAAAGTTCATATAAAGGAAAAATCAATAAAGCATTTATTGCTGATATGAAAGATGTACTGGAAAGCATTGGCGACGAAAATACAATAGTATGGGACGCGCGCACATTTGAAGAATATAAAGGCTCTAAAATTACCGCACAAAAAAATGGACATGTCCCAGGCGCCGTAAATCTAGACTGGCTTGATGTAATGGATCTAACCAACAATCTTAAATTGAAGGATCTTAATACGCTTAAAATTCAACTAGAGGAATTGGGAATAACAAGAGAAAAAAATATTATCACCCATTGCCTATCACACCACCGCTCGGGGTTAACTTACATTGTGGGAAAATTACTAAGGTTAAAAATTACTGCATACGACGGATCATGGTCAGAATGGGGCAATCATCCTGACACCCCGGTCGATACTCAATAATCGTAGCATGAGTATTAGATAATGTTTAATTTGCCAACACTTATTCAGCATCTACTACCTCACCACTTTTTATCTATGCTTGCCGGAATTTTAGCGGAAAATAAATTTCTAAAATATTTTTTAATACGGATATTTATTCGCTTGTATAAAATAGATATGAGTGAAGCATTAATTACTGATGTCAATGAGTATTCAAATTTCAACAACTTCTTTACCCGAAAGTTAAAAACTGGTGCTAGGCCTTTTGATCTTAGCCCAAATGTTATAGTCAGTCCTGCAGACGGTAATGTAAGCGCATTGGGTAAAATCGTTGGCTCACAGCTAATGCAAGCAAAAGGCCATTATTTTTTCACACATGATTTGCTGGGAGGAAGCAAGGATCTAGAAAAAAATTTCAAAAATGGTATTTATACAACAGTATACCTTTCTCCAAGAGATTATCATCGCGTACATATGCCTATCTCGGGGAAACTAGTAAGCACCATATATGTTCCTGGTAGTTTGTTCTCCGTCAATGAGGCCACATCAGAATCTGTACCTAATTTATTCGCTCGCAATGAACGTGTTATTTGTATTTTTGAAACTAGGGCAGGGCCCATGTGCCTGATCTTTGTAGGAGCAATGATAGTTGGAAGTATTGAAACCTCATGGACGGGAGAAATGCGCCCACCTAATAACAATCGAAAGGTCCATAGAATAGATTATAACTCATTAAAAAAACCCATTAACCTTGCTAAAGGTGATGAAGCAGGTCGATTTAAACTAGGATCTACCGTAATTCTTCTCTTCGGAGAAAATGCTGTCTCATTGGATACTCAGCTAGAAATAAATGATCCGATAAAAATGGGCCAAAACTTGGGAATAATACTAAATCAACAAGAGTAGGGATAAAAATGGCACAAGGTGAAATGAAAAAAATGGCTGCTCGTAAAGCCTTCGAATATGTTGAGTCACTTTTAGATCGTGATACGATAATAGGCGTGGGAACAGGGTCTACCGCCAACTTTTTTATTCAAGAATTAGCCAAGATTAGTAAGAAAATTGAAGGAACTGTAGCGAGCTCCTCGGAATCCGAGAAGAGACTGAAAGCTCTTGGAATTCCCGTGTTCGATCTCAATAGCGCTGGAGAAGTCAGAATCTATGTAGATGGAGCAGATGAGGCTAATGAGCACCTACAGTTAATAAAAGGCGGGGGCGCAGCTCTTACAAGGGAAAAAATTATTGCTGCCGCTTCTCAAGAATTTGTTTGCATAGCTGATGAAACTAAGCTTGTGCCTATACTTGGGAAGTTTCCATTACCGATAGAGGTAATACCTATGGCTCGCAGCCATGTAGGAAGACAAATTGTTAAATTAGGCGGCGACCCTGTATATAGGGAAAATTGCGTAACAGATAATGGTAACCATATTATCGACGTATACAACCTTGAAATTCTTGAACCCAAAAAACTAGAACAAGAAATCAATCAAATTACAGGGGTAGTAACTAACGGACTTTTTGCAGAGAGACCAGCAAACCTTCTAATTCTCGGCACAAGCTCAGGCGTCAAGTCAATCGATCCTTGATCAAAAATGACTTGATTCAGGCCAGCAAAAAACTTCAGGTCTGCGCGTTCTAATCACCCTAAATTTCTAGGTTAAACCAATAACTGTGCTACAAGATGGTTCTGCTATAAATTTATTGCTGATCTGAAGTTTATAAAGGAGTGACGTTCTCAGCTTGCGGGCCCTTTTGGCCCTGAGTCACTTCCATAGTGACTTTCTGGCCTTCATGGAGGCTTCTTCTACCGTCACCATTTATGGCACTGAAATGCACAAAAACGTCCTTGCCGCCTGCTTGTTCTATAAATCCGAATCCTTTCTCATCGTTAAACCACTTAACGGTACCATCTACTAAATCTGACATATTTCTCTCATGCTATCTAAAAATTAAAAACGTACAACCATAAAAAATCCATACTTCCATGGATTCATGCACTTAGTCTACGATGTATACCAGAGAGATGGAAACCAATATTGTTTTAAATTGTAACTAAATGTGTGGCTCTTCACTCGCTTACACAAAGAATTTCATATAGATTTGCATCATCTATAAGATAATTTTTGCTTACGCATCTATCAACTTCCCAGGATTCATAATGTTATTTGGATCAAATATTCGCTTAATCGCCTTCATATAAATTATTTCTTCGTCGCTTCGTGAGTAACAGAGGTAAGGCTTTTTAAGAACTCCGATGCCATGCTCCGCAGAAATACTGCCGCCAAATTTTTGCACCAAATCAAAAACGATTCCTGTTACTTCCTCACACTTTTTATAGAATACTTCTATTGTAATATTAGATGGCTTTAGTATGTTAACGTGTATATTGCCATCTCCTACATGGCCAAAAAACAAAGTTTCAAACTCTGGATATACTTGGCTCAACAACTCGTCTAATTCTTTTAGAAATGCAGGAACCATTGAAACACGTACAGAAATATCATTCTTGTATGGGGAATATTTCGAAATTGAAGCTGTAATATCCTCACGGAAACGCCAAAGCTTCTTTGCATCACTAGCACTATGACTGATCGTTCCATCTAAAACCCAACCTTGATTAAAGCAATACTCAAAGGTTGATTGCGCTATTTCTAAATCAAAGCTCGTTTCATTTTCAAACTCAACTAACGTATAAAAATCGCAAGCACTATCAAGAGGCATTTGTAACGAATTCTCGTCAACCACATACTGAAGTGCTTTATCCGAAAAAAACTCAAATGCAGTTAAATTAAGTTTATTTTGAAAGGCGTTTAATACTGCCGTTACCTCGGCAAAATCATTTAACCCAAGCAAAACTACTGTTGGATCTTTTGGAAAAGAACTTAGCCTGACTGTTAACTCCACAATAAATCCAAGCGTCCCTTCTGAGCCTATAAACAAATGACGAAAGTCATATCCGGTAGCATTTTTTGTCAATCCTCGATTTAAATCTAATAACTTCCCTTCTCCTGTAACAACCTTCATACCCTGAATCCAGTTTCGCGTCATTCCATATCGAATAACTTTTATTCCTCCTGCATTAGTCGCTGCATTACCACCCAGCTGACTTGACCCTGAAGATGCAAAATCAACCGGATAAAATAATTCTTTTTCTTCTGCAAATTTCTGAAGTTGCTCCGTAACCACTCCGGGCTGACAAAAAACTAAGCGGTCCGCAGCATTAAAGCCCATAATTTTGTTCATTCGATCGAAAGCGACTATTAATTCATGATTTTCCGCTACAGATCCCCCGCTTAGCCCTGTGCGGCCACCAGACGGTACCAATGGGATTTCCCGTTCATTGGCGAAAGCTACGATTGCTTGTGTTTCTTCGATTGAAGCGGGCAATACTACCGCTGATGGCTTAGGATTAAGGTTAGTAGTCCAGTCTTTACCATAACGATTAAGATCGTCAGACTCAATCTTCACCCACTGTGAACCCACAATATCAGCAAGATTTTTTAGCACCTCTTCTGTATTCCATTCCATGCTTTAATCCTTGTAATCAGGAGCAAGAAGATCGGAATTGATCTGAATAATTGACTTACTTCTGCATAGCCTTTTATATGACTTAGCCAGTTTGCGATTTTATTATTTATTGCTTCCAAGACAAGCTTAATTGGCAATGCTTCTTTTTTTTAATATCTCCACAGCTGGTAACTCAGCACCTTGAATATACTCCAAAAACGCACCTCCGCCTGTCGAGATATAAGAAATCTGATTAGTTAAACCAAACTTATCGATAGCAGCTATGGTCTCACCCCCTCCCGCTAGAGAAAAACTTTTACCCTTTGCGATCGCTAGAGCAACTGAACATGTCCCGTCAGAGAACTGCGGAAATTCAAAAACCCCAACAGGCCCATTCCAAATAATTGTCTTCATGCTGCTAATTAATTGACTAAACATATCTGCAGTTTGGGGACCAATATCTAGAATATAGTCATCCGAATCGATTTGTGAAACCATTTTAACTTGGGCTTTTGCGTTGCTATTAAATTCTTTCGCAGTTACTACATCGATTGGCAGTGGAATATTCGTACTACGCATCAGGTATTTAGCAGTTTCCGCAAGAGCTGGCTCACACAAAGACTTCCCAATATTTATGCCGGAAGCAAATAAAAAGGTGTTGGCTATACCTCCGCCAACTATAAGCTGATCTACTTTCTTTGAAAGTTCTTTCAAAACTTCTAATTTTGTAGACACTTTAGAGCCGCCTACTACTGCTAATAACGGACGGGATGGTTTAGTCAAAGATCTCTCTAATGCGTCTAGTTCCTTTGAGAGAAGAGGTCCCGCGCAGGCCGAAGCGGCGTACTCAGAAACACCATAAGTGCTTGCTTGAGCCCTATGAGCCGTGCCGAATGCATCCATAACAAAAACATCGCACATATCAGCATACGTTTTACCCAGTAAGTAATCGTTAGATTTTTCACCCAAATTTATCCGAATATTTTCCAATAAGAAAATTCCTTCACTGTGCCGATTAAGAAGTTTAGGGTTTTCTATATAGCTATCTATGAGAAGAACTTCTTTATCTAATACATTCGACAAATGAGTTGCTACAGGAGCCAACGATAATTCAAGTTGTTCTGATATAGATTTTCCTTCGATCGGTCTTCCTAAGTGGGACATTAAAATTATTTTTTTTGCCGAACGATTAGCTAGTTTTATAGTAGGTACTGCCGCTTGAATGCGGGCATCGTTTGCCACTTCCCCATTAGAGATTGGTACATTGAAATCTTCTCTAATCAATACACGTTTCCCCGACAAATCAAGGTCTTCCATTTTTAGAAGTTTCATCGAATTCTGCCGTTAATCAACATTTTGAGTAGAAATAAACTTTGCAACATCTAACATCCTATTTGCATATGCCCATTCATTATCAAACCAAATAAGTAATTTAATTAATTTGACCCCAGCTACCCGTGTCTGACTTAAATCTACAATGGCAGACCGAAGGTCATGGTTAAAATCACACGACGCTAGAGGCTCTTCGGTCACACCCATAACGTTAGGCAACAGTTCTTCGCTTGCTTCAAGCATCGCTTTGTTTACAGAACCGCGGTCTGTCGCTGTATTCACAGAAACGGTTAAATCTATAGCGGAAACGTTAAGTATTGGTACACGAATCGCCTGTGCTTCAAGAGCTCCTGCCAGGTGGGGAAAAATTCGCTCAATACCTTTTGCAAGCCCTGTATCCACCGGAATAATCGATTGCATTGCGCTTCTAGTGCGGCGCAAATCGTTATGATGATAACCATCTATAACGGGTTGATCATTCATCGCGGAGTGAATTATGGTAATCACACCTTTATCTACACCGAACCTGTCATCGAGGGCACTAAGGACTGGAACAATGCAATTTGTTGTACAGCTCGCATTAGAAATAATCGTCGCTTTTTTATCCAGAGATTTATGATTAACACCGTAAACTAGAGTAGCATCGACGTCGCTTTCAGCGGGCTGAGATAACAAAACTTTTTTTGCACCTTGAATTAAATGCTGTTCCGCTATAGAACGTGCCGTAAATGTTCCACTGCACTCCATCACCAAGTCTATATTTAAATCTCGCCAGGGTAATTCACATAATTGACTTTCATTGGAAACGTTAATCACATCTTGATTAACAACCATCGCATTATCTTGCTCTGCCACTGTGCCTAAAAAGCGGCCATGAGTACTATCATACTGGGTTAAGTGCGCTAACGTTTTTGTATCAGCAATATCATTAATAGCAGCTATTTTTAAACCTGGATATTTGTCCGACTCATAAAAAGCCCTAAGGATACAACGACCAATTCGTCCATATCCGTTAATAGCAATTTGATAGCACATAAAAATTTCTCAAACAGAAGCAGAGATGAACTATCCCCTAAAGGACTTTGCTACAGCAATAACATTATCAACAGTGAAACCAAAATGCTCCATAAGCACTGCACCTGGAGCAGATTCACCGAAACGTTCCATACCAATAACTTTTCCTTCCAATCCCACATATTTCATCCAATAATGAGACGAACCGGCCTCAACTGCCACTCGGCAATTTACTGTACTAGGCAGAACAGTTTCTCGGTATGCCTCGTCCTGAGCATCAAATACATCTGCGCTAGGCATCGACACAAGGCGAGTGGCAACGCCTTCCGAATTTAAATGCTTAGTGGCTTCACGACATATGCTTATCTCCGAGCCTGTCGCAATAATTATGACTTCTAGAGGGGCAACACAATCTTCGAGGATGTATGCTCCGCGGGAAATGCCTTCTATCTGTCCCGGCTCTCTGGCTTGGTGTTGCAATCCTTGCCTTGAAAATACTAATGCTGTGGGTCCATCATTACGCACAAGCGCAGCTCTCCAAGATACCGCTGTTTCAACGCTATCACAGGGCCTCCAAACCGACATGTTTGGTGTTACGCGTAGAGAGGTCAACTGCTCAATCGGCTGGTGGGTCGGCCCATCCTCTCCCTGACCAATAGAATCATGAGTATAAACAAGAATACTCCGTTGTCGCATCAGGGCGGCCATACGAGTCGCATTTCTTGCGTACTCCATAAAAATAAGAAAAGTGGCCGTATGAGGGATAAAACCACCATGAAGTGCAATTCCAGAAGCTATGGCAGTCATACCGAACTCTCTAACACCGTAAAAAATATAATTACCATCAGCTCGCTCAGTAATTGGATTACTTCCAGACCATTTCGTAAGATTAGAACCTGCAAGATCAGCGCTGCCTCCAATCAACTCTGGTAATAGCCTTGAAAAAAACTCAATACTATTCTGCGATGCTTTCCGGCTTGCGATATTTTCTTCCGCTTGCTGACAGTGGTTAATAAATCCATTAGCTTCTTGAACAAAATTACTCGGAAGTTCGCCTTTTGTGCGCCTTACTAGTTCCATTGCTAAATCAGGATATTCTTGCTCATAGATCGAAAGCTTTGCTTTCCATTCAGACTCAGCTATGAGGCCTTTCTCTTTACTGTCCCAAGAGGTCTTAATTTGTTCAGGCACGTGAAAAGCATCATGCGGCCAATCGAGCCTTTCACGAGCTCCATCAATTTCTTCTTGCCCAAGAGGCGATCCATGAGACGACGCTTTACCTTGCTTATTCGGAGCACCGAATCCGATAGTCGTTTTGCAACTAATAATGCTAGGTTTATTAGCCTCTGATCTTGCCTCAATTAAAGAATGAGCTATTGCCTCTCCGTCATGGCCATCTACTTCCAGGGTCTGCCATCCATATGATTCAAATCGCTTGGCAGTGTCATCTGAAAACCATTGATCAACCTCTCCATCAATAGAGATACCGTTATCATCATACATAACAATCAGCTTGCCCAAGCCCAGTGTTCCAGCTAATGAACAAACCTCATGCGAAATTCCTTCCATTAAACAACCATCACCCGCAAAAACATAAGTGAAATGATCAACAATCTTATGATCATTTCTGTTAAATTGTGCCGCCAAGGTTTTTTCCGCTATAGCCATACCCACTGCGTTAGCCAATCCCTGCCCTAAAGGACCTGTAGTGGTTTCTACACCGGGAGTGTAGCCATACTCCGGATGGCCAGGGGTTTTAGAATGGAGTTGACGAAAATTCTTAATGTCTTCTATAGACAAATCGTAGCCTGTCAAATACAGCAATGAATAAATCAACATAGAACCATGACCATTAGAAAGGATAAAACGGTCACGATTAAACCACTCTGGATTTCCTGGATTATGTACCAAAAAATCTCTCCAAAGCACGTCTGCGATATCTGCCATACCCATCGGAGCTCCGGGATGACCGGAGTTAGCTTTTTGCACCGCATCCATAGTTAGCGCGCGAATCGCATTCGCACAATCTTTTCGAGAAACAATGCTATTAGTCACTAACAACTCTCCTCACTAATTCCAGAGAAGACACAACGTAAACTGTGTCGACTTAAATACCAATTCGACCACGACTAAAATGCGCGATCCTTTCACTAAAGGCGAGTGGTATTTTCCCGCACATACGGTCAATATGCCACCGGCGAATGCAGCTTTTTAAAATAAGTAATGCTAAAAATTAAATATCTCTGAGATTCAAATCTATATCAAAATATTTTGATATAGATTTGAATTGTTCAGTGAAAATTAGTAACATGTGCACTTTGCTAACTAGGTTCGATCTATGCAATCAGTCGTTGCAACAAGCCATACAGCTATTGCAAATGACCCACTTGGAAATCTTACAGAACTAAACAAGGCTTTCGGTGATCATTTACGTTTGCAGATACTACGTTTGTTGCGAAACGAATCCTTTGGCGTGTTAGAGCTTTGCCGAATACTAGAAATTCGTCAATCAGCTCTCAGTCATCACCTTAAGGTCCTTTTAAACGCCCATCTTGTTTGTACTCGCCGTGAAGGTAACTCGATATTTTATAGGCGTACCTTTCTTACAGATGAAGATCCTTATTGTGACATGAAGGAAGGTATTTTCTGCCAAATAGATATGTTGCAATTACCAAAACCCAGTCTAAAAAAAATCCAACAAATCCAATTAGAGAGAGCACAACAGTCCTTAAAATTTTTTAATAAAAATGCGGATAAATTTCGTGAAAAACAAGGCTTGATTGTAAAACATGACGATTATGCAAATGCTTTGCATGATGTTATAGACAGCCTGCAGCTACCGGCTAAATCTAAGGTACTAGAGGTTGGGCCAGGCGAGGGAGCGCTTTTAACTGAGCTAGCTAATAAATTTACGCACCTTACTGCGTTAGATAACTCTGAAGATATGCTAGAAAAATCTAAGGAAGCGATCGCAAAAGCAGAAAATAAAAGAGTTAGATTTATTCTGGGAGATACCTCCACCGCTCTAAAGCATCAGATTAAAAGTGACCTGATAATTTTTGATATGGTTCTACACCACATTTCTTCACCTGCAAAGACATTTAACGATGCTGCTTCTCTTTTAAATTCAAATGGCTACTTATTAATTATTGACCTGTCTAATCATGATCAAGACTGGGTCCGAAAATCTTGTGGTGATCTGTGGTTGGGGTTCGACGAAGGTGAGTTAAGCCATTGGGCAAATAAGGCTGGTCTTCTAACCGGTCCGAGTTCATACCTCGGTTTACGTAATGGGTTTCAAATTCAAATCCGTGTTTTTATAAAAAGGAATGACAGCTAAACATAATTAACATTGACTAGATAAAAGGAATGATAATGGCAGAAACTAGTTTATTTACTTCTGAGTCTGTTTCGGAAGGACATCCTGACAAAATGGCTGATCAAATATCAGACGCCATATTAGATGCGCTATTGGAAAAAGATAAGAGTTCTCGTGTCGCGTGCGAAACGATGATTAAAACTGGGATGGTTATTGTAGCCGGAGAAGTTACTACCGAAGCGCATATTAACGTTGAAGATATTGTTAGAGAAGTGGTAAAAAATATCGGATATAACGACTCAAAAAGTGGTTTCGACAGTAACACTTGTGCGGTAATCAACGCCATCGGCAAACAATCACCCGATATAAAAATGGGAGTTGATGAAAGTGAAGATCATGAGCAAGGCGCGGGCGATCAAGGACTCATGTTTGGTTATGCGTCTAATGAGACCGATGTGCTCATGCCCGCACCAATTACATACTCTCAATTACTGGTTAAACGCCAATCTGAGGTACGAAAAAGAGGAACCCTGCCCTGGTTAGAACCAGATGCAAAAAGCCAGCTGACTATGCGCTACGAAGAAGGAAGGCCGGTAGGGGTTGATGCGGTTGTACTTTCTACACAGCATCGAGACGATATCTCTCTATCAGAACTTCAAGAAGCTGTCATGGAGGAAATTATTAAACCAGTGTTGCCAAAAAAATGGATCCGTGGTGATACTAAATATTTTATAAATCCGACCGGAAAATTTATTATCGGTGGCCCGCAAGGCGATTGCGGACTAACAGGGCGGAAAATTATTGTCGATACTTATGGCGGTATGGCTCGACATGGGGGTGGCGCATTTTCCGGGAAAGACCCGTCCAAGGTGGATCGTTCTGCTGCATATTTAGCTCGTTATATAGCAAAAAATTTAGTTGCCGCAGGTATTGCTGAAAGATGTGAGCTACAACTTTCTTATGCGATAGGAGTTGCAGAGCCAACTTCAATTAGTATTGAAACATTTGGCACCGGAAAAATTAGTAACGAGAACATCGTTAAACTAGTGCGCAACAACTTTGAGCTAAAGCCAAAAGGGTTGATCAACATGTTAGATTTACTCCGACCAATTTATCTCCAGACAGCAGCCTATGGACATTTTGGACGAGAGGAAAGCGATTTTACGTGGGAACGAACCGATAAAATTGAAGCGCTCAAAAGTGAAGCTGGAATTTAACTGATTTTCTGGAGTAATCGATGACCAATTTATCTATAAAAGATGTAAGCACCAATAAAGACTGCAAAGTAGCAGACATTAGTCTCGCAGACTTTGGCCGGAAAGAAGTCACCCTAGCAGAAGCAGAAATGCCGGCATTGATGTCCTTGCGTTCTAGGTATGAAAAAGATCAACCTCTAGCCGGAGCCAAAATCCTTGGATGCATTCATATGACTGTCCAAACCGCGGTTCTAATCGAAACACTCGTAGCATTGGGCGCGCAAGTCCGGTGGTCATCATGTAATATCTTTTCAACCCAAGATCATGCTGCCGCCTGTATCGCTGCGTCCGGAATAGCCGTCTTCGCCTGGAAAGGACAAACCGAAGATGAGGGAATGTGGTGTGTCGAGCAAACCATTCTAAAAAATGGCGTCCCCTGGGACGCAAATATGATTCTAGATGATGGAGGCGACCTAACCGCTATGGTCCATGAAAAGTATCCCGAGGTACTTGATAATATTCATGGAATAACGGAAGAAACCACGACTGGAGTGCACCGTCTAATCGAGATGATGGGTGATGGAAGTCTAAAAGTCCCCGCCATCAATGTGAATGATTCTGTAACAAAAGCTAAAAATGACAATAAATATGGATGTCGCCATAGCTTAAACGATGGCATTAAACGCGGAACAGACATGCTCCTTTCTGGAAAGCAAGCGCTAGTAGTAGGTTATGGAGATGTAGGTAAAGGGTCTGCACAGAGCCTGCGGCAAGAGGGAATGATAGTAAAAATTGCCGAAGTTGACCCTATTTGTGCAATGCAGGCCTGCATGGACGGGTTCGAAATAGTCTCTCCTTATAAGGAAGGAGAAAACCTTAATAATAAAGAAAGTATCAATAAAGACCTATTATCGAAAATAGATATGATTGTAACCGCAACGGGCAATGTTAATGTATGTGACAGCCATATGTTAAATGCAATTAAATCAGGCGCTATTGTTTGTAATATTGGGCACTTCGATAATGAAATAGATACCGCGTATATGAGAATCAATTGGAAATGGGAAGAGATCAAACCACAAGTCCATAAAATTTATCGAAATGAAAAATCTAATAAAGATGACTATTTGATCCTTTTATCAGAAGGGCGACTAATTAATTTAGGCAATGCAACCGGGCACCCTTCTAGAATAATGGATGGTTCATTTGCCAACCAAGTACTAGCGCAAATATTTTTATTTGAGAGAAAATTTGCAGACTCTACTGAAGACTTCAAAAGATCTAACATTACTGTTGAGGTTTTGCCTAAGCACTTAGACGAGGAAGTTGCCAGGCTAATGGTCAAAGGGTTCGGCGGGGTTTTAACAAAACTTACTCCCGAACAGGCTGACTATATTAATGTTCCAGTTGAAGGTCCATTCAAAAACGATTCTTATAAATATTAATAGCTAATTTTAACTAGATAACACGCATGAAATCTAACATTTCACGAAATTTCAGTATTGAATTTTATCCCCCCCGTAGTAAAGAGGGTATAAATAAACTAGATAAAGTACATGCGGAGCTAGCTGGACTTAACCCTAACTTCTTTTCCGTTACCTATGGAGCCGGCGGGTCTACAAAAGAAGGGACAAAAAATCTTGTGCTGGATTTTAAAAACCAAGGCTCCAATATAGTTCCACACCTCTCATTTATCGGGACCGCAGAGGTGGAAATTCGCGAATTATTAAATAATTATAGTGATGCTGGAATATCACGTATAGTTGCGTTGAGGGGAGATTTACCCTCCGGATCGCCAATTTCACATCGCTACGCTAGCGAACTAGTCGAGTTTATTCGAAAAGAAACCGGCGAACAGTTTCATATAGATGTTGCCTGTTATCCGGAAATGCATCCCGAGTCATTAAGTATCGAGTCAGAGGTAGCTTTTTTTAAAAAGAAAGTAGATGCAGGCGCAAATTCTGCCATTACTCAATATTTTTACAATACAGACTCTTATTTCCGTTATTGCGACTACTGTAGTAAAAAGGGAATAGGTATTCCTATAGTTCCTGGAATAATGCCTATTACCAACT
>JAQWTK010000061.1 GCA_029242705.1 Gammaproteobacteria bacterium
GTTAGAAAAAATAAAAATAAAACAATAAATACAAATATATATATCATTATATTAAGGCTTAATATTAATTAAATTATTTTTTGACACAGAGCAATAGTGAGCCTATTATTGCGCGCCTATGGTGGGAAGACTTCCAGAGTATCTAGACATAAGAAAAGTCTTTCTGCAGCAGAAAGAAATCTCGGGTGTGATTGATCTCGCTAACTTAACGAGATTAAAAGGTGTTTTATCGGACAATATTGGGAAGACCCAAATAGATCTGGTTTTCTCTCTGAATGACGCAAAACAGCGCCTAATTAGAGGCAGTATCAGAGCAAGGCTCAATGTGCTCTGCCAGAGATGCTTAGAGAGCCTTGAGATTTCTATTGAAGACGAATTTAGTCTAGTGGTGGTTGATTCTGAGGAATCAGCGACGAAACTTGACGATTCTTTAGATCCTTGGGTTTGTGTAGATCATAAGCTGGGGTTGGCTGGACTGGTAGAAGAACAGTTAATACTATGTGTGCCGATAGTAAATTATCATCAGGACCCTAAATGCGTTGAGAGTTTAGGATACGACCCTGCAAGTAGTGAGGAATTAATTGACGAGAAAGTACAAAATCCATTCGCAGTTTTACAGAAACTGAAAACTTAATTTTATTAAAAATAAGATTGTGCTTAAGAAGGTAAGTAGATCATAAAGTAGGAGTTTGGCATGGCAGTTCAAAAAAGTAAGGTTACTCGGTCAAGACGTAACAAAAGGCGCACGCATGACTCGCTTTCCAGTCCGGCGTTATCGACTGATAATGCAACAGGTGAAGTTCATCGTAGACATCATGTTACAGCTGATGGGTTTTACAAAGGGAAGAAAGTTATTGACCTCGGGGAAGATTAGTAAAAGTTTTAGTTAGAAATGGCTTCAAATTCTTGAAAGTTATCCCGCTATTAGCCTAGCTTCGAAACCTGGTTATCTTCTATCTGATTTAAGTCGATATCGCCATAAAGTCTTAAACTTTATAGTGAAAGCTAACCAAGGCTTAAACAATGAATCGTTGAAGGATAAAGAACAAGGCTGCTCATGCAAAAAATTGGATTCATTTTTCCCGGGCAAGGTTCGCAAAAACTGGGAATGCTTAGCGAAATAGCGAGCAAATCAGCGGTTATTAAGTCGACATTTGCTGAGGCGTCAGAAGTATTGGGGCTTGATTTGTGGGAAGCCTCCCAGACAGATGAAAGAAACGTACTAAATCGTACAGAAGTCACACAACCAGCTCTTCTCGTCGCTTCAATATCTATTTGGCGTGTTTGGCAAGAGAGGACAAATATAATCCCTTCTATATTGGCCGGCCATAGCCTTGGTGAATACTCAGCACTGGTTTGCGCACAGTCTATAGAATTTTCCGATGCCGTTAATTTGGTGCATAAGAGGGGTAAGATGATGCAAGCTGCCGTGCCTGAAGGTGATGGTAAAATGGCCGCTATTTTAGGACTAAGCCCGAAGGAAATTAGTAATTTCTGCAGTGCTGTGACCGCTGAGTCAGGGACTGTCTCGCCAGCGAATTTTAATTCTCCTGCGCAGACCGTAATTGCTGGAGAAGCCGAGGCTGTTAATAAAGTGCTAGACCTTTGCAAGTCGGCTGGCGCAAAAAGGGCGTTGCTTTTAAGTGTGAGTGTGCCATCTCACTGCGAGCTAATGAGATCAGCAGCGGAGGAATTCGAAAAAGAATTATCCTCTATAAATATTCGTTCGCCATCGATTCCCGTATTACAAAATGTTAATGGCCGTAAAGAAGAAAGCCCGGAGCAGATTAAAAACAACTTAGTCAAACAGCTTTATTCTCCGGTGTTATGGGTAGACTGCGTGGAAGGTATGTGCCGCGAAGGTGTCTCTATATTCGTTGAATGTGGACCGGGAAAGATATTGTCGGGTTTAGTAAAGCGGATCGAGCCAACAATCAAATGTTATGAGAGTGATGGAGAAGAAGCTATAGAAACGATTTTAACTGAACTGGCCGAACTCGCGCCTTAAACATTATTTGAGGAAATGAAAGTATGTCAGAAGGAAGTCAATCGGTAGCACTTGTAACCGGAGCTAGTCGCGGAATAGGGAAGGCTATAGCATTGGAGCTAGCCTCTCAAGATTATAGGGTAATTGGTACAGCGACTACCAATGAAGGCGCGGAAAAGATATCAGATTACTTAAAGTCTATGAACGCTAGCGGTCAAGGTATGCGTGTAAATGTGGCTGAAGAACAATCTGTATCGGATCTTATTGAGACTATAGCAAGTAAATTTTCTATACCTACTGTCTTAGTAAATAACGCTGGGATAACTAGAGATAATCTATTGATGCGTATGAAGGAACCTGAATGGCACGATGTCATCGAAACTAATTTGGGATCTATTTATCGAGTAACAAAGTTATGCCTGAAAGGGATGATGCGAGCGCGCTGGGGAAGAATAGTCAACATTTCCTCTGTCGTTGGATCTAGTGGAAACGCGGGGCAAGTAAATTATTCAGCATCTAAAGCTGGAATGGAGGGGTTTACGCGCTCACTTGCCAAAGAATTAGGATCTAGAGGAATAACCGTAAATGCTGTAGCGCCAGGGTTCATAGACACGGATATGACCCAATCTCTTCCTGAAGAGCAAAAAACCGCGTTATTGAGCCAGATCCCGCTTAAACGATTGGGCAGGCCGGAAGATATAGCCGAGGTCGTGGGGTTTCTAGTATCAGACAAGGGCGGGTATGTGACAGGGGAAACCATACATGTAAATGGCGGGATGTACATGGGCTGACAGGGTTAGGTTGAAAATTAAACAAAAGTTATTTGTAATTTAAACATTACAACGCTTCAAAATAGAGGTAAAATCCCGTCTCTTATTTATGCGGTTGATCTGCCGGAAAGCGACCGTAGTAAAGAGGCTTGGAAAAGGTCTTAAGAAACAAAGAATTAGGAGCTAATATAGATATGAGTAGCATTGAAGATCGCGTTAAGAAGATAGTCTGCGAACAGCTTGGTGTTAAGGAAGAGGATGTAAAGCCATCCGCTGCCTTTGTAGAAGATTTAGGTGCTGATTCTTTAGATACCGTTGAATTAGTGATGGCTTTAGAGGAAGAGTTTGAGACCGAAATTCCAGACGAAGAAGCTGAAAAAATCACGACAGTACAGTTAGCCTGTGATTATATAAACGAACACCTTTAAAGAACTAAATTTTTGTATACAACGAGAGCTACTCTAGAGAAGTCTAGGGTAGCTTTTGTCTATTTGGTGCTTTGTAATTAATTTTGGGAGACTCAATTGAATAGCAAGCGGGTTGTTGTTACCGGTTTAGGTTTACTGACTCCACTTGGCAATGATGTCGTTAGTTCTTGGGACGCAATAAAAAATGGCCGGAGCGGAATAGGTCCCATAGAACATTTTGATGTTAGTGGTTTTAGTACACGCTTTGGCGGGTCGTTAAAGGATTTTAACTGCAATGACTTTATGGAGCCAAAAGAAGCTCGTCGCATAGATATTTTCATGCAATATGGAATTGCTGCGGGCGTTCAAGCATTTGAGGACTCTGGTCTTACTCCAGAAATTTTCAATCCTGAGAGATTTGGTGTGGCTATTGGTTCCGGCATAGGCGGAATTAAAACTATTGAAGATACCACTCTACAAATACGAGAGTCTGGTTCTCGCAAGGTTTCTCCATTTTTTGTCCCTGGTTCGATCATAAACATGATTGCTGGCAATCTTTCTATTCGTTATGGGTTGAAGGGGCCAAATATTGCGGTGACGACAGCATGCACAACGGGGACCCACAACATTGGCTTGGCTGCTAATTTAATTGCTAATAATCAAGCGGATATTATGCTTGTCGGTGGCGCTGAAATGGCAACAACCCCTGTTGGTTTGGGTGGCTTCTGCGCCGCGCGAGCTCTATCAACTCGGAACGATGATCCAGAGAGAGCAAGTCGCCCTTGGGATAAGGATCGAGATGGATTCGTGTTAAGTGATGGTGCCGGGGTAATGGTTGTCGAAGAATTAGAACACGCCAGGAATCGAGGCGCGACGATTTATGCGGAACTGAAAGGATTTGGTATGAGTGGTGATGCTTTCCACATGACTTCACCAGCGGAGAATGGGGCAGGGGCCGCATTGTGTATGAAGAATGCTCTTGATCATGCACAAATCAACCCTAGTGAAATTGATTATATCAATGCTCATGGGACATCTACGCCCGCGGGAGATATAGCGGAAACTGAGGCCATAAAGACTATCTTTGGATCACATGCTAAATCATTATGCGTGAGTTCAAGTAAATCGATGATTGGGCATTTGCTTGGGGCTTCTGGTGCGGCAGAAGCGATTATTTCCGTTTTAGCACTCAACGATCAAATAATCCCTCCTACGATTAATTTGGAAAATCCCGACGACGGTTGTGATCTGGACTACGTGCCAGGAGTTGCGCGAGAACAAGGCGTAAACGTAGTCCTAACGAATTCGTTTGGTTTTGGCGGCACGAATGGCAGTTTAATATTCTCTAAATATAGACGATAGTTTCTTGTAAGATATAAGCTCTACATTTCATCTCGCTAGGATAAGCAAAAGGGGTTTTATGATTAGCCCCGCTGATATTGCACTAAAATGAGTACTGGTCTCAAGAAGACGATTTATGCTTATAAAGCATACATATTAATAGCGGCTCTAGGGGTCGCTGCTATTGCTCTCATACTTTTTATCACATCTAGATTTCTTTTTGATTCCCCGCTATCGAAACACTTAGATAATACGATATTTGAGGTTGGTGCTGGGAGCTCACTTACAACGATTAGCCAGCAGTTAAAGATTCAAGAAATATTCTCTTTCCCAACGGCATTTATTATCTATGTGCGAATAAGAGGTCTAGAAAGATCGATCCAGCCAGGAGAATATGAGATAACCGGTTCAACAACAATGACCACATTGCTCCAGAAAATGATCAATGGGGATAGAGTCCAATATAGAATCACCTTAGTAGAAGGCTGGACGTTAAAGCAAGCACTAGAAGCTATCTGGGAAAATAAATTGATTGATAGAAAAATAAGAACTACAGATCCGAAAGTTGTAGCGCGTTTACTCGAGCTCGATATTGATAATGCTGAGGGTATGATATTTCCCGATACTTACTTTTTTACTAAGGGTGCTTCTGACATAAGTATATTAAATAGGGCTTATTCAAACTTACAAGCCACCCTCAACGAGGCCTGGGGAGATAGACTTGGCGGGCTCCCATACTCAAACCCTTACGAAGCCTTAATAATGGCTTCTATTATTGAAAAAGAATCGTCCGCTAGTAGTGAAAAAGGTCATATTGCGGGCGTATTTGTTCGGCGAATAGAGCTAGGAATGCGATTGCAGTCTGATCCCACTGTAATTTATGGAATGAAGGAGCAGTACAATGGCGCCATTACGCGTAACGATTTAGAGCAAATAACACCGTATAATACCTATCGTATTAATGGCTTGCCGCTTACCCCAATCGCGTTAGCAGGCCGCGAATCTATTCTTGCAAGCGTTAATCCGCTTCAGTCTGAGTATTTATACTTTGTGTCTAAAGGGGATGGCAGTCATTATTTTTCAGTTAATCTTGAAGAACATAATGCTGCAGTGGCGAGATTTCGCCGCACCATTAACTGAAAGGCTTGATTAAAACGTTGGTACTTATGAATGCGCGGTAAATTTATTACTATCGAAGGAATAGAAGGAGTTGGTAAATCTACCAACATCGAATCGATAGCGAAATATTTAATGGGAAATGATATTGAGTATTTAGTAACGCGAGAACCAGGCGGAACTACTTTGGCTGAAGATATCCGTGATCTACTTTTAAAAGTCGATGGAGAGGAGCCAGTTGAATTATGCGAGTTACTCTTAGTATTTGCTTCAAGAGCACAACATTTGAAAAAAATAATAGAGCCAGCGCTGAACAATGGTGTTTGGGTTTTATGTGATCGGTTTACTGATGCGACTTACGCTTATCAAGGAGGGGGAAGGGGCTTGAGTAATACTACCATATCGCAATTAGAGAATTTAATACAAGAAACATTGCGGCCTGATCTAACTATCATTTTAGATTTAGAGGTGGCGATAGGTTTGTCTCGAGCTAAAAATAGAGGCGCGCTCGATAGGTTTGAAAAAGAAAGAATAGAGTTTTTTGAAAGAGTAAGACAAACGTATTTATCTATTGCAGAAAATTTCCCTGACCGGTGCGTGGTCATAAATGCTGATAACGAACGAGAGTTGATCGCAGAAGAGATAAATACAATTCTTGCCGATAGATTATTAGGTTAACTAATGAGCGGGCTACCTCCTTTTCCATGGCAATTTAGTTACTGGGAAAATCTTACAAAATTACACCAGAGCCAAACCCTGTCTCACGCTTACTTAATAGGAGGGCCTCAAGGCATTGGCAAGTTTGATTTTGCATCTCAATTTTCAAAATATTTACTATGTAAGTCTCCTAAGAAAAACGTGGCCTGTGGCGAGTGTAGCGATTGTTTGCTTGGGAATAACTCGCCCCATCCGGATTACATCCAAGTATGTGCAGAAGCCGACAGCAAGGTAATCAAGGTAGAACAAATTCGATCTTTATCGAATTTTTTTTCTCAGACAAGTCATTCAGGGCAAGCTAAAGTAGCTGTTCTAAATGATGCACATTACTTAAATACTGCAGCAGCCAATGCTTTACTAAAAACTCTTGAGGAGCCTGCTAAAAAAACATATATTTTTTTATGCTCTAGCCTGCCATCTTCGTTAATGGCTACTATACGCAGTCGGTGCCAAAGAATTACAATGGTCAATCCTAGTAAGGAAAACACGATTAAATGGCTAAAGGATCGCATAGACTCACGATATGATTTGGAGTTACTGGCGGAGGCTTCCGATAATAGACCCATGTATGCATTAGACTTATTTGAAGGTGACATCTTAAAGCACGAGAAAGTCGTCATAAGCAATTTTATAGAGTTAACACGCAGCAATATTTCCCTGCAAGCTGCAGTGAAATTAATAATCGATACAGGAGAAACCATTGCCATTGGGTCTTTAATAAGATTTTTGCGTGCTTGTATTAAGAATCTTTTGCTTGTTAAATCAAATAAGACCATCTCACCAGAAGAACAAGAGCTTTTAACCATATGCCATAATTCAGACTTGCCGTTAAAAACCGCTGTTTTAGGACTTTTTCAATTCTATGATGATTTGGTTGCAGCTGAAAGAGAACTTTTGGATACCAATCTCAACTCACAACTTATTGTAGAGTCAATAGTTTGGGAGTGGAGCAAGATGAGCCACATATTGCTTAGCGGAAGCGATGAGAAAAGTGCTTGAAAGTCAAGCCGTAGACGTAGCTTATCGTGTTGATTGATCGCATACTAGTAATTTGAGCCACCCTGAATGTGGTATCCGGGGCAGCCAGACTTCCATCAAACAGAAATACCTGTACAAATTTCGACTCAGCATATGCAAATCAATACAACATAATTGCCCCATGGGCATTGAGAAAAAGACGAGGAGGGATGTGGGTTACTGTTTTAATTGGTGGGCCACCTGGATTTGAACCTCCGACCAATGGATTATGAGCCCTTTAGGCTTAAATTATGTTCAACTGTGTTGTGGTTCCAAGAGAGTTTCTACATATTCAGCTATTGCCAAACTTGCGGTGAGAGCAGGGGACTCCATACCAAATAGCTGTACTAACCCCTTAAGGCCATTTATCTTCGGGCCCTGAATACAAAAATCGGCCTCCATTTCTCCTGGGCCGGCAATTTTTGGCCGGATTCCAGAATAGCCTGGCGCAAGATGGGATGCTTGTATTTCCGGAAAATAAGATTTGATGCTTGAAGCAAAATTATCGCATTTATCCGAATCCACGTCGTAATTTATACTCCTTAAATATTCGGTATCTGGGCCAAAGCGAGTCTGACCAGCTATATCCAATGTGGAATGCACGCCCAAGCCTGTGTGATTATTCTCTGGCAACGGATAGATAAGATGATTGAATGGGCTTTTTCCTGTGTATGAAAAGTAATCTCCCTTACAGAGATGTAGTTTTGGTATAAGAGATGTATTTACTCCTTCGATATTCTCGGCTAATTCCTGCGCATTTAATCCTGCGCTATTAATAAATTTCTTACACTGAAATTGATATTCTTCGATCTGATTTGGTTTGTCTGTTATGTGGGTAGTCACTAGAAAAGAAGTACCAGGTCTCTCTACTTTTGTAATTTTAGTATAGGGAGCAAAGTAGACTCCGCGTTCTTCAGCGTATTCTAAAAGCTTAGACATATAACTGTGACTATCTACGATTCCTGTCGAAGGTGAATATAATGCAGCTGATGCTTTAAGCGCAGGTTCTAATCTTTTGAGTTTTCCGTGATCAATCCACTGGAGATCTTTTACATTATTTTTTTTCGCGCTTTTTCTTATATGAAGGAGATTATCCTCCTCTCCATTTTGTGCGACTATAAGTTTTCCGATTTTTTTATGGGGTAAGTTATTTTGCTCTAAAAAATTATAGAGAAGTGATTTTCCCTTGACGCAAAGACGTGCTTTTAAGCTCCCGGTAAAGTAATAAATACCAGCGTGAATTACCTCGCTATTTCTACTGCTAGTAATACGACCAAAATCAGACTCGGAATCGAGTAGGGCGATTTTGCTCCCACTATAATTCTTTGATTGTGATAGTTGGTAAGCTATTGCAAGGCCTACTACACCAGCACCGGCAATACAGACATCAAACTTATCCATGTTGTATTTTCTATTGTAAATGGTTCAAAGTAATTGAATTAGCATTACTGTAGTTGGTAAATATACCTAAAAGTCAGATTAATTCGTGGTTCCTTTATGGTTTTTTCTTTGGGTAACTGATGCAGCCAATTATGTTGCAAAGTCTCACCCATGAGCAAGACGCTTCCATGTCTCTGCTTTAATATGAATTTACGTGAATCGGTTTTCGACTTTGGTCGAAAATGGAGAGTTCTTTCAACGCCAAAAGATACTGAGCCGATGATCGGGTTTGACCCGAGCTCTGTTTCGTCATCTGCATGCCAAGATACACTATCTAAGCCATTTCGGTAGTAATTCAGTAAGACAGAATTAAATTTCTTGTTTGTTAACGATTCGACTCTAGTCTTGATACTTAAAACTAACCTCGACCAGTTTTCAGGCTTAAGAATTAAACCAGAGTATTTATAGCTAGTCCCAGGATCTCCCATCCAACATTGGAGCCGAGGTAAGGTTCGTTTTTTACCGGCGATCCATAGTGCGTCTTGTCGCCAAGGGGTTTCGTTTATCAGACGGTCAAGGTATGCAGTTGCTTCGGCACTGCTAAAAGCAGAAGGGTATTCAGAAATTAGAGCATCACCGAGATTATGAATATGGCGGTTATCACTGCTTACTTCAGTTTGAAACAAGTCATTTTGCATGAATAGTCGTAAAGCCTTAGGTTAGGGCTAAAAGCTAAGGCATAATTTGCCATTATTAACGGACAAGGATACAGCAAATTGACTGATTTCGATTACGATCTATTTGTCATTGGTGGCGGCTCCGGCGGAATTCGCGCTAGCCGAATAGCCTCATCTATGGGTGCCCGTGTAGCAATTGCAGAGAGTAGGTACCTCGGGGGAACCTGTGTAAATGTTGGCTGCATACCGAAAAAGCTTCTTAGCTACGCAGCCCATTATTCTGACGATTTTGAAGACGCACGCGGTTATGGGTGGAATATCACTGATTTGAATATGAGCTGGCAAACATTATTAGAAAATAAAAACCAAGAGATCAGTAGGTTAAATAATATATATAAAAGAATATGTGACTCCAATAACGTCTCGGTACTGACTGGTACTGCGTACATAACTGGGCCTAACTCTGTATTAATCAATGATGAGCAGATAACCGCTAAATATCTGTTAATAGCGACTGGAGGTTGGCCTTGGGTGCCGGAATACGAGGGATCTGAGAATGTAATTACTTCAAATGAGGTATTTAGCCTTGAAACCTTACCTAAACGGCTTCTGGTCGTCGGAGGGGGGTATATAGCTGTTGAATTTGCGAGTATTTTTAGCCGATTGGGATGCGAAACAACGTTAAGTTATCGAGGGGGTGCGCTTTTAAATGGCTTTGATCACGAAATACGGCAATTTGTTACTAATGAAATCGGCAAAGAACTAACCATTAGTCTAAATTCAAATATTAGTAAAATAGTAAGCAATAACAACGAGCTAAGAGTTATATTTAAATCAGGAGCTGAATTAGATGTCGACCTGGTTGTTTCAGCCACCGGCAGGAAGCCTCTGACTCTTGGTCTTGGTCTCGAAAATGTTGGCGTAGAACAAAGTGAAAATGGCGCGGTAAAGGTTAATTCCAGCTTTCAGACGTCTGAGCCTAGTATCTACGCGATCGGAGACGTAATTGATCGTGTCGCACTTACGCCAGTAGCTCTTGCAGAGGGGCAGATAGTTGCTCGTCATCTGTTTGATGGCGATACGGTGCGGATGGGTTACGAAAATATACCTACAGCTGTTTTTTGCCACCCGAACGTAGCTACTGTTGGTCTTACCGAACAACAGGCAATGCTAGAAGGCCTAAATATACGTGTATTTACAAGTTCGTTTAAGGAATTAAGGCATACACTAACCGGACGGGACCAGCTCACTATGATTAAGATTATAGTAGACTCCGAAACTGACAAGGTAATCGGTCTTCATATGGTGGGCTCTGATGCCGGTGAGTTAGTTCAGGGTTTTACCGTAGCAATGAATGCAGGCGCAACTAAGGCTGATTTTGATCGGACACTCGGTATACACCCAACAAGTGCAGAGGAATTCGTAACACTCAGAGAATCGAGAAGCGGTATAGCAAATTCAGATATGAATTAGCATTGCAGCATCAGCGGGTCTAAAGCGCCAAAATCGCAAATAACCTTTATTTCCGGTAATAAAGATTACCGGAAATAGGATAACACTGACATAACCCCATTATAAGAGCCCTCAGGATAAGCTGCTCACTATGTCTGCTGCTGACGCGATCTGATCGAAGTCCTCCCTATCAGTCTGGCTTAGCTCGTTAAATTCATTTCTGAGTGCTTGAAGGCATTTTACCTGGTATGGAAACGGCTGCTGCTCCCATTCCCTGCCGTCTAATGTTGTATTCATAGTTTTACTAGCTGTGCTAACCGCATCTTTATTCGCCAACAGATAAGGAATGTATATGTCTGAAATCTCGGACAGTAAGGGGCTTAGTACTTTAGTGAGAGATTTTAGGTTCGCATCCTCGTTTCCCCAGTCAGAGTCGAGGATTTCATAGCCGGAGAGGTCTTCTATTACCTCTGTCCAGGCATAAACCCGCGGAGCATGCTTTATGACTAGTGCTTGGGGGGTGGGATCGAATAGCGCTAAACAGGTAAGCTGACCATATATGGCAAAATCGGAGCTGGCTGGGCGATTTCCTAATAAAAAAGGCCAGTTGATCAATTGTTGATCTAATATCTTTAATAATCTAATGTAACTATTTTCAATTGTTTCACGTGTAATATCATTTGAACCGACATACCTGAGCCTTGATATCTGAAGTTCGCTAATCTCCTTCGCCTTCTCATCCATGATTGAGTCTGGCGCTGTGATATTGTTCCACCTAGGCAGCATCTGCCCTGCTTTCTCTATATCTGCGGCGTATTTCCAGCGGTAGTGAAACATTACCTTAGTCAGCCACTCGTCAGCGTAGTCCTCAATAATTGAGTTAACCAATGCTAACGCGGGGTTGCTCGGGATAACGGCACGATCGGGAAATGTCTTGTCAAACTGCCTTATTAGCGGCGTGGAATCACAGACCGCCACCTCATCTCCTGCATCGTCTCTCCCATAGAATGTAGGGAGTAAACGAACCTTAGGCTCAGCACGCTTTATGTAGCGGGCCGACTCATCTTTGACTTTCCAGCGAGACCCCGGAATAAGTCTGTAATTCAGCCGCTTATAGCGCAGAAGTGCGAGCATCTTCCTGGTATATGGGGATCCTGGAACACCCATAAGTTCAAGTGGTTCTGTAAATGTTGTCATCGCGCCCTCCTTCACTCTTAACAATCGAGTTTACAAGACTCTGGAGACAATCTGTAATTAATAGCTTCTAGATAAAGTTATTCCCCTACTCTACCGACAACAACTATGTTGACGGCTTTGCTTTTGACTTTCATAAAAATACCATTAATATATATTATTATCATATATATATGTAACATAATTAATGAATAAGATTAAATCCCCAAACGCATTTTTCGATACACTCGATGAAATGCCAAACCCGTTTAAGAATCGGGTATCTAGTCTTGACCATATCGCGGGTGACCCACCAGCCGATGCGCTCAGTGATTATCAGTATGCTAGTGAATTCATTTTTAGTTATCGCGGTAGCCCAGATACATTCACTACCTACAGGCGAGAAATAGAGCATTTCCTGCACTGGTGCTGGCTGATAGCTAGGAAATCAGTTAGTAAAATTCTTCGGCAAGATGTTGAAAGTTATATAGAATTTGCAAGGAATCCCCCAGACCTATGGATTGGAGAAAAGAATGTGGCCAGGTTTGTTGTACGATCTGGAGATCGTGTAGCAAACAAAGAATGGCGTCCTTATGTATCGTCAACGGGCGAATATGTGGTCTCTCAGGCCGCTATACAATCTCTATTTTCTGTATTAAGTAGTTTCTATAACTTCTTGATTCAAGAGAATTATATTTCCTCAAATCCTGTGTCCCAGATGCGCCAAAAAAGCAAGTACCTGCGTAAACATCAGTCACAAGGGAAGGTTCGGCGACTATCCCCTCTGCAATGGGACTATGTCATAGAGGCAGCAGATGCTCTTGCAAAAGAAGATCCTGCTGCCCACGAACGCACATTGTTCATCATGACTGCCTTATATGCAATGTACCTGCGTATATCTGAGCTTGTTGAAACCCCCCGCTGGCAGCCACAAATGGGACATTTTCAGATGGATCAGGAAGAGAGCTGGTGGTTTGTAACTGTAGGTAAGGGAAATAAGGAGAGAGAAATATCAGTATCCGACGCAATGCTGGAGGGCTTAAAGCGCTACCGAGCATCGCGAGGCCTCCCGCAACTGCCGAGTCCAGGTGAATCGAGCCCTTTAATTCATAAGACCCGTGGTAAGGGGGGTATAACTATTACTCGACAGATTAGAGGCATTGTCCAGAAATGCTTCAATCTGGCCGGCGATAAGATGCGAAAAGAAGGTTTCACTGAAGATGCAGAACGCTTAGGCACTGCGACGGTACATTGGCTCAGACATACGGGAATATCTGAGGATGTAAAAAGTCGTCCAAGAGAGCACGTTAGAGATGATGCTGGGCACGGATCGAGTGCTATCACTGACCGTTACATTGATGTAGAGAGAGCCGAAAGGCATGCTACGGCAAAGCAAAAAATCATCCGCTAGACGGCAGGTTAACGAGTGGATTTTTGGCTTCCCTGAAATTTATAAAAATTACTTCTCTCGGCTCGTGAATTAGCTTAGTCTCTACGTTTGCCCGTTTTGACTCTATGAGAATTTCTGCCGTTCAGTATCATTTAAAAATTGGGAAGATTATGCCGTTAAGAAAATTAAATATGCCTAATAATTTGTTTGTCGCAGCAATTGTTTGTGTTTCTCTGTTCTCGGCCATTATCTGGGCTCAAGAAGACTCAAGCGAAATTAACCTCATACTCGATATTGATACCCTCTATACCCCGGTCGCGAGTCTGCCAGTTCACGGGGAAACAGCGGTTAATTTGCTAGAAGAATTACAAACAAAACATTACAGCGGGATCGAGATCGACGATAACTTTTCATCAGCTGTGTTTGATAGTCTCCTTGATACTTTAGATGGGTCACATTCCTACTTCCTAAAACCGGATATAGATGAGCTAAGTACCTTTCGCTATACGCTAGATGATTCGCTTCAGTCTGGAAGTGTGGACGCTGGATTTGAAATTTATAATCGGTACTACAAGCGTGTACTCGAGAGACTTATCTATGCCATTAGCAGGATAGAAAATCATATTCCTAATATGGATTTTACTGTAGATGAATCTATCCAGATAGATCGAGAAGATGCTCCCTACGCAAACACAACTGAAGAATTGGATGAGATCTGGCGTCTTCGGATAAAGAATAGTGTATTAAGTTTGCGCTTAACAGGAGACGATAACGAAGAGATTCAGGAGAAACTCTCTAAACGGTATAGAAATCAACTAAACCAAGTATTAAAGACGAATGAGCGAGATATTTTTCAGACCTATTTGTCTACGGTCGCAAAAACTGTAGACCCACACACTGCTTATTTTTCACCTAGAGATTCTGAAAACTTTAATATGGGTTTATCTTTATCTCTACAGGGTATCGGCGCGCAATTAACGACAGAGGATGAATACACGAAGATAGTTGAATTAATCAAAGGTGGCCCTGCCGAAAAAGGTGAAGACCTAAAGCAAGGCGATCGTATTATTGGTATAGGACAAGGTGTTGACGGAGAAATTGAAGATGTGGTCGGCATGCGGCTTGATGATGTTGTTGCACAGATTCGAGGAGAGAAAGGCACCGTAGTCAGATTAAATATTATCCCTGCTGATGCTGCTACCGAGTCAAGTGCACGCATAGTTAGCATAACGCGCGATACGGTCAAGCTCGAGGATCAGTCTGCTAAAAAAGAGGTTATTGAGCTTAGCTATAATGATCAGGATTACAGGATTGGTGTAATTGACCTCCCTACTTTTTATTTCGATTTTGAAGCGGCTTCGCGTGGAGAAGAGGATTTCAAAAGCTCAACTCGAGACGTTCGAATCTTACTTGAAGAACTCAAAGAGGAAGGTGTTGACGGTGTTGTAGTTGACTTGCGCAATAATGGAGGCGGAAGTTTAAGTGAGGCAAACCAGCTAGTCGGTTTGTTTATCGAGACTGGTGCTACCGTTCAGATTCGTTATTCAGGTATTAGGAATGGGTTTACTCGGCCCTTTGGAGATAATGACCCAGAGGTATCTTACGACGGCCCGCTTGCGGTTTTGGTAAACCGTACAAGTGCATCGGCGTCCGAAATTTTTGCGGGAGCGATACAAGACTATCAGCGTGGCATCGTTCTCGGCGGGCAAACCTTTGGGAAAGGAACGGTCCAAGAGATTATTCCAATGGAATACGGTCAGGTAAAGTTAACGAGATCTAAATTTTACCGAATTTCTGGTGCTAGCACGCAACACCGTGGCGTTATTCCGGATATTCAGTTCCCAGATTTCTATGACGCCTACGAAGATATTGGTGAAAGCAGTCTCGATGGGGCCCTACCCTGGGACACGGTTCGAGCAGTAGAGTACAGAGCTTACCACCCTATTCAAGCGGCAATACCGAGATTACAAGCGATGCATGAGGAGCGCGCTAAGGTTTCACCGGACTTTATTTACTTACTAGGACAAATCGAACGCACGCGCAAACTAAGGGAGCGTGAAGAGATTTCGTTGAACGAGGAAGTCGTTAAACAAGAAAGAGAAGACACCCGGCGCGAACAATTTGAGGCTGATAATATGCGTCGTGCGCTAAAAGGCCTGCCACTCGAAGAGTGGGAAGAAGAAGTGGCTGAAGAGGAAGAAGATACTCTTGCTGTTATAGATAATAGCGAGATTAATTTAGAGGAAGAACTTGAAGAAGAGGAAGAAGAAGGCGATCCGCTTATTTTAGAGAGTGGGCGAGTACTCGCTGATTACATTAATTTAAACGGCCGTCGTGTTAGCTCCCGCTAAAGACTAAACCCCTCGCAAGAGCCAAATTTATAGGAAATCCTAGCAAAAAAAAGGCCCTCCGAAGAGGGCCTGAGCGGGGGTTGGGCTCAAGGAGAGATCAATCAGCTTGCAACTGATTGAGTATTTATTAAAACAAATAAATCTAGCGATGCAGCCCCAGAAAAAGGGCGATCCTGCGATCAATTATGGCAAGAATATGTATATTACGGTGTCTGGTTTCGGACGCCTTTAACCAAAACGTATGGAAGATTCTTTTGCATCAAGATGCCTAAAGCCTGCCTACTAATATTACTAGCCCTAGGCTATAGCCCGAATATATATTCTCAATCTGCGCCTGCGCTAGAGAGAGCTGAGTTGATAGCTCTTTATAATGCAACCGATAGAGATAATCTACTATTCAGATTAGAGAGCTTTACAGAACTGTCTCCCCAGGAAGTATTATTGAACTAGCTGTTCAAGCGTCTGGATTCTTTGTTCCAGCTCTACAATTTCATCTAAATCTTATACAGAACATAGTTAAATAGTCCAAACCATACTGACCCAAGCAGGAAGAGATTAGCGCCGCTCTATAATAGATGCGTCCACAAGGCAGGAAAAATTTTCACGAAAACCGCCACCGCTGGATGGGGATACCTGTGCCATTATTACTATGATGATATTCTGCTTTCGGTCTATAAAGTAGCGGGTGCCTGCCGAACCGTCCCACCATATAGTGCCTTCGGATACGGGAAAATTGTAAGCGTCAGAGTCTAACACCAGATTAAAGCCACCCCATGTCCAACCAGAACCAATCCAGTATCCACTGCTTCCGATAGGCATCGCGGCCTCAGGTACTGCATTTTCATAGATCAACTCCGCTATCTCCGGTTTGAGAATACGTTCGTCTTGGAATATTCCGCCATCGAGTATCATTTGAGAAAAATTTACAAAGTCGAGTACGCTCGATAGGAGCCCAACGCCGCCTTCAATCAGTTGGGGTCGATTTGTGAATGGAACGGTTTCGATCTGATAAGGAGCGAGCTCGCCATTCGTTGGACGATAAACAGTTGCTACGCGATCTTGATACCTACCGCCAGCCCAAAACATCGTGCTATTCATATCAAGTTTCGACAGGAGCTCATTCTCTAGAAATTCATTCAAGGGTCTGCCGGACCAAACTTCGACAAGCTTTCCTAAGATCGTTGCGTGGATACCATAGCGAAATTCAGTACCGGGATCCTGAAATAGTGGCGTTTGCGCGGCGTTGCTAACCACCTGGTCAAGCGTGAAATTTTTATCTCGCACCCTATTCTCTCGATATAGCTGTGAGCTTCGGCTCCCTAAGCCTGAGGTATGAGTAATTAAATGGTGTATCGTTATATCGTTAAGCCTATCCTTCGTTTGATTTATATTAGTACTCTGGGGGTCAATTAACACACGCTGACCCTCAAATTCAGGTAGGTACATTTGTATGGGGTCATCCATTTTAAATTTGCCTTCCTGATAAAGCATCAATGCAGCTACTGTTGTAATCTGCCTTGTCATTGAGTAAGTGCGAAACAATGCATCCTTCTGCATGGGTTTGTTTTTTTCGATATCCATTAACCCTAGAGATTCAAAATAAATCAATTTCCCGTCGCGAGCTATAGCCGCAGTAACCCCCGCAATATCACCATCATCGACGTGTTGCTGGAGCCGCATGGTTGCCTTTTCGAGGCCCGCGGATGACATTCCGACGCTTAATGGCAGTGCGGTTTCTATCTGCGCATTTAGCAAAATAGAAGAAACCAGCGCGATACTCAAAGATAAGATACGTATAATATAAAAAACCATAACCTAGTTTGTTTCTCGTAAATTAACAGCCCAACTCTCCACCCTTGCATGAAGCATCGGTAAAGGGAGTGCTCCGGCACCTAAGACAAGATCATGAAACGCTTTGATATCGAAATCACCTCCGAGTATAGCTTCCGCGTTCGACCTAGCCTTTTGAATGTTCATCATCCCGATCTTATAAGCAGTAGCCTGCCCAGGGCTAGCAAAGTAACGCTGGATCTCGGATCTAACTGTAGTCTCTGAGCTGTCAGAATTCTTCAAGAAGTAATTTACTGCCTGCGCTTCACTCCACCCCATCGAATGAATTCCTGTATCAACTACCAAGCGAATTGCTCGCCATATTTCTCCACCAAGGCGCCCAAAGTCCGACATTGGATCTTCAAAACCTCCCATCTCTTTTGCTAGCCATTCCGCATAAAGACCCCACCCCTCAACAAAGGCGGTTGTAAAGTACTGAGTTCGAAATCGAGGGACATCAGTTAACTCCTGCTGAATTGATATCTGCATATGATGCCCTGGGTTCCCCTCATGATAGAGAACGTCTTCAACTTGATGTTTCGGCAATGAGCTCATGTCGCTCATGTGAGAGTAATAAACACCGGGGCGCGATCCGTCAGGGGTCGCTCCCCTATAATGCTGCGCCGCACCATCTTGTTCGCGAAATGTTTCGACACGTCGAATTTCTAGGTCTGCTCTAGGGAGTCGACCAAAATAAGCTGGCAGCTTTTCGTTAATTGCGTTTAGGTAAGCATAATTATCATCGAGATACTGTTGTCTAGCCTCCTCTGTATCAGCGTAATAGTTGTTTGGGTCTTCACGAACGAAATCAAAGAACTCGTTTAAACTACCCTCGAAACCAGTCCGATTCTTAATTCCCTCCATTTCATCCAAAAGGCGGTCGACTTCATCAAGTCCAATTTGGTGAATTTCATCAGCACTAAGATTGAGCGTAGTCATCTGTGCTAGTCGATAATTGTAGTAAGCCTCGCCATTTGGAAGCGCCCATACCCCTCTCGCATCATCTGAGGCATTTAACTGGTCCTCTATTAACCAAGTTAATACTTCTTGATAAGCGGCAGCTACTTCGCCTTCGAGTATTGTCCTTGCTTCTTCTCTATACAATTGACCCAGAGCATCGTCGATTAGATCGCATTCTAATAGTCTATCGATTTTTGATTGCACATCGGTCCATAACGGCGAATTAGGAGTATCGTCATCCGTATTAAATGGTATCCCCGATGTTATGCGCTGAATTTCATCAATTGCGAAATTGTAAGCAAACCTCGGCTGTCTCACCCCAGCTTCCGCATTATCCTGCGCCCTTGACAAGAGTTCTCCAAATACCCTGTCAATTTCACGCAATCGCTCTAAGTAAGCGTCCATATCCTCCGGAGTATCTACTCGATGTAGGTTAATAAGAAAATTAGGAATACCTGAATGAGAGCCTCCCCGACCAAAAAGGTAACGATGCCCCCTAAATGGAACCCCGCTCTCAGCGCGTTCCAGAGAATGTTCCCACATATCCCAAGAAAGCCTGCCGTCTTCAGTGAGCGAATCATAATCGAAATCTTGGTTCATAATAGCGACGGAATTTCTTAGCCAGTCGATTTCAGCCTCTTCGCCCTCGGCGGTGTAATCGTCTAGTTTGCCGTAATCGATCTTTATTCCCAAAGAGGTACGGGACATCGGACTGAAGTCCAATTCTTCTTCCCATTGCTCATCTAGCCATTGGTTAAATCTTTGAGTTTCGGTTTGTGTTAAAACTGGGAAGTTATTTGACTGATTCTCCTCAATAGATTGAGGAGAATTGCTATCGCTACTGCAGCCAATTAAAAAGAGCGGGATAAGAAGTATATTGCTACGCATAATAAGCCTATAGAAAATTATCGAAACTTTGTTATTGTAGACTTTCAATTTATATTGAGTAAATTTTAACACACGCGAGGAGTATTATTATGGCTTTAACGGATCTACTCGAACTTAAAGACGAAGCATTTTCTCTCGAAGGGAAACTTACTTCTGTAATTCTTACCGATGATGGCGGGACTATTACTGCGAAAGGGGACGCTACTCTCTATGGCTCCGTGCATATTACGTATAATCTCTCTGTTAACCCGAAAGTACCCGGGCAAGGGATAATGACTGGTAGGAAATGGAATTGATGACGATGGAGAGCTCGCAATCGGTTCACTTAACGGTGTTTGGGCGCGTAAGGGGCATGAGATAACGATGTATTGTATGGACGATATCTCTGATGGAAATCTTAATTTAGCCGTAGTCCGCTTGAACCTGAAAGATGATAATTTTCGAGTAGATTGGTCGCAAATAGCGCGCTAAAAATTTGAAACTGTGAACGCCGAGGCGCAAAACGTTTAGATTAAGATCAAGTAGTGTAATTACAATGATAAGGCACCTGAAATATGTCAAAGAATACTAAAGAGAAAAAGGCAAAGAAGTCTGTTACCAACGATAAAAAAGAACCGTCAACTGCTGAGATTGAAGAAGCAAAGATAGCGGCACAGAAGCTCTTCAGTAACTTGAATAAAGACAAATAGCAGCTCAATAGAAGTCAGTTATAATCAAGTCTCAATTGGCGGATAACTTGATTAATGATTCCAATTGAGAGCGTATAGTAAGTTTTCGATAAATTAACAACTACACCTCGGGGGGTAATATGATTGTAAAAAAAGTATCCAAATTAATACTGATGTCGACTCTAGTGTGTTTGCCAGCAATGCCTGTATATGCGGATGATGAGGACGATGTTTTAGCTGTAATTCACCAATGGGCAGCGTTAGAACAGGACCTTGAAGCACAAGCTGAGCTTGTCAGAGATGACCGGGTGCAAATAGGCGGCGGTGTTAGGCAGTCCAATCAAGCTCAAAATCTTGCGGTTCAATTAATGAATTATGAGGCCATGGTTGACTCTATGGGAGGTGAGCCTGACATGATGGTGCGTATAGAGTCTCCATTAATCAGGATCTACGATAACACTGCTGTCACGAGTTTTGTGAGATTGTTCAACATCTCCCCACCAGGCGAACGCGCTAGCCCCGTATCAGCTGCATGGTTTTCAATGGTACTCATCAAAGAAGGGGGTGAATGGAAGATTGCCCACCACCACGTTTCAAATCATGGTACTTAACTAACTGATAATAAAGATTATTAAGCCCGTATTTCTTTGTCCATAGATTTTGTGTGGGCAAAGAATTTCACGAGAAATCTCCCTCAGAAACCCTAAATGCCTTGTATTTTGGTTTACCTGAAAATTATATTTTTATATTTTTCAGAGATATATCTACTTTTTATAAAATATAAATCAAATTTCACTGCTATCCGGCCGATACACCTATACTTATCAATATTCAGGGGTATGGGCCATGATCGCAGAATCGATATTAATAATTTTGGGTTGTTCTGGCTGGTTGATTTTCGCTTACACAAATACGGCCTCAATGGCGAGACTGCCAGTGGCTTGGCTTGCTATCGTAATTTTTATGGGCAGTGGATTATCGATCATCGATGCGATAAAAGTGTGACTAGTAGCTTCTTTGTATAAGAAATACTGGCGGAGGAGGTCGGATTCGAACCGACGGAGGACTTTCACCCTCGCTGGTTTTCAAGACCAGTGCATTCAACCACTCTGCCACCCCTCCGAAGGGCATGAATCTTACACTAATCAAGGCCTGTAGTGAATCATCGTAAGACTTTAACCCCATAGCTTTTAGAGCCAAAAGCAATTGATTTTAAAAATCTACCGGGTATCATAATTTTTTGAATAATATCTATTGAATTCACCAAGATTGGCCACAGTATGGATATAAAGCGATTCCGTCTTTGGTCGTTACTTTAATTACGAGATAGCTCGAATATAGTTTCAGCACAAGACGGTATAATACAATTGAAACATCATTATTTTTCTGGAGAAACCGATGAATGAAGTCAATATGAATGTTGCTCAAGGCCAGGAATCAGTATTAGCAGTTAATAAAGTATTGAAAAATACTTATTTACTGCTTGCACTAACGCTCGCGTTTAGCGCATTTACTGCATTCTTAAGCTTCAATGCTCCAGCAATTAGCCCTTGGGTGTTTTTGATGGGCGCATACGGATTCCTTTTTGCAACACATAGGTTGGCTAATAGCCCTTGGGGTCTTTTGACTACATTTGGATTTACTGGTTTCATTGGCTACGGAGTAGGCCCTCTAATAGGCGCCCTACTTTCTACTCAGTCTGGTAGTGAAATTGTTCTTACTGCTCTTGGTGGAACCGCATTTATATTCTTTGGCTTATCCGGCTGGGTTTTAGCGTCACAAAAAGATTTTTCTTTCTTACGAGGCTTTATAGCCGCTGGTTGTCTAGTTTTGCTAGCCGCTATTGTTATCAGCTTGATCTGGCCAATGCCTGCTCTTCAATTGGCCATGTCCGTTGCTTTCATGTTCTTTTCTAGTGCCGTGATTCTATATCAGACAAGTGAAATCATTCACGGTGGCGAAAGAAACTATATATTGGCGACAATTACATTATATGTTTCGATATATAATATATTTATGAGCTTACTCCACCTGCTAATGGCATTCTCTGGTGACGATTAACGCAGCCCTTAAAAATCCGGAAAACCCCAGCTTGTCTGGGGTTTTTTATTGGAAAGACACCCTATATTCCTAATGATTTTTTCTGTCGTAATTTATTCTGCTCCTTATACCAGCGAATCCGCTGCCAATGCTTTAAGGTTCTCGCAAGCTGTCGTCGATAATGGTCACCAAATTTATCGATTATTCTTCTTTTCCGATGGTGTACACAATGCGAATAAGCTGGCTATCACACCGCAGGATGAACAAAATCTGCAAGTTACTTGGGACAGTTTTATCCGCAGTAATAAATTGGACTCGGTGGTATGTGTTAGCTCAGCATTAAAGCGCGGCATTATAGGAGCTGACGAAGCTAGGAATCACGACTTAGATTCTCAGAGTTTACAAGCTAGCTCCAATATCTCGGGGTTAGGCCAACTTGTCGACGCCCACATGAAATCTGATCGTGTCATTAGTTTTGGTTAAATCTGTGAGCCCTACAAAGAAAACGTTTACATATCTTAGCCGAAGTGCTCCTTACGGAAGTAACAGGGCGCAAGTTTGCTTAGATGCCGCTTTAGCTACAGCGGTATTTGAACAAATAGTAAATTATGTATTTCTAGATGACGGCGTTTATCAACTTTTGAAAGAGCAGAATGCTGATAAAATATTTACAAAAACTATTGGAAACGCAATGGAGACATTAGAGCTCTATGGAATTCAGAATATCTTTATAGAGGAGAATTCACTCCGTGAAAGAAATTTAAGCATAGACGATTTGGCGATTAAAGTGAAAATCCTAAGTAATAAAAAGTTAGCCGAATTAATAGATAGCTCGGATAGTGTAATAAACTTATGAGTACACTCCATACAATAAGTAAGCCCCCTTCTTCTGGATTATTAAATTCTTGCCTGACTGGTGTGAGTGAAAATGATGCTCTCTTGTTCATAGAAGACGGCGTCTATCACGGCTCTAAATTTTCTCCCGACCTGGAGACACCGCATTACCTAACACTATTTTCTTTGGAAGAAGATGTCATGGCCAGAGGGCTGAACCAGTCTACCCTAAGTAATATAAACATCATAAACTACAACGATTTTGTCGACCTCTGTGTACGTTATGATAAGGTAGTCAACTGGTTTTAATGTCTTATGCGAACTTTGGATCTAGATAAAAATGGCTATTTAAATAACCTTTCAGACTGGGATGAGGATGCAGCACTACAGATAGCCAAAGGAGAAGGAATAGAGCTTACTCGCGCACATTGGGAGGTAATTAAACTAATCCGAAAATTTTATAAACGCCATCAAGTATCACCAGCTACGCGCGCGCTTATTAATTTAATTAAACGAGAATTAGGTCAACAGAAGGGTCGTAGTGTTTATTTGATGAAATTATTCCACGGCACGCCTGCAAAAACGGTTAACAAGATTTCTGGCTTGCCAAAGCCAGACAACTGTATTTGATTTAACCTTTATCCAAACCATTTAAGCTTTTCTCTTAAGCTTACGACACTTCCGATGATAATTATTGTCGGCGATTCCAGGCTCTTGCTATCTGCAATATCAGGCATGGACCTCAATTCGGCGGTCAAAACTCGTTGTCGCTTTTTTATTCCTTGCTCGATCGCAGCGATCGGAGTATTTTCTGTCATACCATGTCTAATGAGTTCCGTACAAATCGTCCTCAATCCCATAAGCCCCATATAAAAGACCAGAGTCTCTTGCGTATTAACTAGCTGCTTCCAATCAAGCTTTAATGCTCCATCTTCAAGATGCCCTGCAAGAAAGCGGACTGACTGCGCATGATCCCGATGAGTTAGTGGTATTCCCGCATATGAGCCGCATCCTGAGGCTGCTGTGATCCCGGGTACTATTTGGAACATAACTTTTGCTTGTGCGAGCGTCTCTATTTCTTCGCCCCCTCGACCAAAAATAAAAGGATCACCCCCTTTAAGACGGAGCACCCTCTTCCCCGAATTAGCCAATCTTATCAGCATCTGATTTATTGTTTCTTGCTCAACGCTATGATGAGATCTTTGTTTGCCTACAGAGATTTTTTCCGCATCTGGACGAACCTTATTTAGTATCTCCTCGGATACCAATCTGTCGTATAGCACAACGTCAGCTTTATGCATCAGACGTAGAGCTCGTAAAGTTAACAAATCGGGGTCGCCAGGCCCTGCCCCAACTAAATATACTTCCCCCCTTTGGGACATATCCTTCTTATGAAATAAACTACTGTTGATTATTTCTTTGGCTAATTCGTAATTTCCGGAGTAAACGAGTTCGGTCACCTCACTCTCTAGAATATTTTCCCAAAACTGTAACGTATGGTTAAATTCCGTAAATTGAGTTTTTACTTTTTCTCTATATGACCCTAATAAAAGCGCTAACTCCCCTACCTTATCGGATAGCATAGATTCATTAAGCTCTTTAATTTTTCGTGTTAGTACAGGCGAATTGCCCGAGGATGATATTGCTACCACTACAGGAGAGCGATCGACCACCGCAGGCATAATGAAAGAGCATAAGGAGGGTTCGTCAACAACATTCACAGGTATATGAAGCGCTTTTGCCTATTTTGCTATAAGAGTATTTGTCTCTTTACAGTTGGTTGCGGCAATAACTAGCACTATGTTTTCTAAATACTTATCTTTAAATGAATCCTTGATTAAAAGAAAGCTCTTCTTATTGGCCAGACTTTCGATATTTTCAGAGAATTCATTCGCCACGAACATAACGCTTGCTGAAGCTTTGTCCAGCAATGTCGCTTTTCGGAACGCTATTTCACCCCCCCCCCTACTATTAAACATTGCCTCCCTTTTATATTTAAAAAGATAGGCAATAATTCCACTATTCAAGATACTCCATCGAATGCATATAAGCCTTCAAGGCGGATGGAATCCGAATTCTACCGGATTCTTCCTGATAATTTTCCAAGACAGCTACTAGCGCTCTCCCTATTGCGACACCTGACCCATTAATTGTGTGAACCAATTCTGGCTTTCCGGTATCAGGGTTCCTCCAGCGAGCCTGCATACGACGTGCTTGAAAGTCTGTGAAAGAGCTACAAGAAGAAATTTCTCTATAAACGCCTTGTGATGGTAGCCAGACTTCTAAATCGTATGTTTTAGCCGAACCAAAGCCTAAATCACCACCACAAAGAATAACCTTACGATAAGGAAGCTCCAATTTTTGTAATATTATTTCAGCGTGTCCCGTTAGCTCCTCCAAAGCTTTCTCGGAGTTCTCTGGTTTAACGATCTGAACTAATTCAACTTTTTCAAATTGATGCTGCCTAATCATTCCCTTGGTATCTTTGCCATAGCTTCCGGCTTCTGATCTAAAACAAGGAGTATGCGCTGTATACTTCAGAGGTAATATTTCTTGCTGCAATATTTCATTGCGCACCATATTAGTAAGGGGAACTTCAGCAGTTGGTATTAGGTAGTAATCGGGATCGTGGTGTAGTTTGAACAAATCATCTTCAAATTTTGGCAGTTGTGACGTTCCCTCTAGTGATGCCTCATTTACTATATAAGGCACGTTAAATTCCGTATAGCCATGTTCTAAAGTATGTATATCAAGCATAAACTGAGATAGCGCTCTATGCAGTTTTGCTACTTTTCCTCGCATCACCACAAAGCGTGATCCGGTTAGTTTTGTTGCTGTGGAAAACTCTAACCCTTCGTCAAGAGATTCGCCTAATTCAGAGTGGTCTTTTACACCAAATCCAAATTCAGTCGGCGACCCCCAAGAACTTACAATTTTATTGTACGACTCATCATTCCCTTCAGGCACATCATCGCTAGGAATATTTGGAACGCCTAATAGATATGATTTCAATTCATTTTGTAATTTTTCTAGTTTTTGTTTTTTATCCTCGAGCTTAGATTTTAATACTTCCATACCCTTCAGTATTTCAGACGCGTCTTCACCATTAGCTTTTGCTTTACCAATCGCTTTCGAGTTTGAATTTCTTTCATTTTGAAGAGATTCAGTCTCAAGCTGCAGATCCTTACGATCTGCCTCGAGCTGATTTATTTTATCTTTATCAAGATCGAATTTTTTCTTTCGAAGCTTGTTTGCGACATCTTCTAATTCTGTCCTGATTATTTTTAGGTCTAGCATCCCTGTTTCCTATCTAACATTCTCAAAACAAAATACGCGCAATATTGATGCCGATAAAAGTTGCTATTAAGCAAACGACTACGCTGCCCAGCAGGTACGAGAAGGCCATGCCGTATTGACCTTGTTCTATTAATAACAAAGCATCTAACGAAAATGTTGAGAACGTAGTCATCGCTCCAAGGAACCCGACCACAAGTAACGACCTAACATCATCTGCTAATGATATTTTTTCTGAAAACAACACGAATAGTAATCCAATAAAAAAACAACCAATTAGATTGACTATGAAGGTTCCCGACGGATATGTCGCCGGATATAGTTTCTCAACATTAGTAGTTATCCAAAAGCGGGATATCGCCCCAAAGGCTCCGCCAACTGCAATAACAATATAGGTATTCATGTTTTGCCTAAGATTTAATTTGTAGTGTTGCCGATTACGTCAATATCATTTGGAATTATGAATTCGAACAAACTATCCGCTATAGGGGAATTCATAACTAAATTATTAAACTGCCATACAGTTTGCTCTCCATTTTTTCCATCCAAATGTATCATGTCCAATATATCGTTTATAAAAGTAATAGAGACTGTATTGTAAATATTGTCATTCATTTTTGGCGAAAGCTCGAAGCTCTTTGTTTCTTCCGAATTAATTACAACAATATAATATTCAGCAGATAAATTATCTGTTTTTCCGTTGAGCAATTGAGCAGCTAATTCTGAATTATCCGAATTCCAGTCCTCTATGGTTACTTGTTCAAGGTCGGGTTGATAATTCCAAAGTAACGCTCCATTAGTAACGATTAACTCTGGAAAAGGATCGATTGTTTCCCAATAGAAGCGATTGGGTTTTTTTAAACGCATCTGGATTTTTGTTTCTTCGAGTATCCCACCATCAGACTCAACGATTAATTGCAGGATATCCGCAGAAAGCGTAGAAATATCGCGCAACAGTAGGTCCAATTCTTCGATGGGGCCATCTTGTGCTGATAGCCTCAAAGGCATTATCAACGTTATGAGAGAGATAACTACTCGAAACATAGAAAATACTTAATGTCTGTTTATTTCATTCTCGGACAGGTGGTGCAATGACTTCACGCGATCCATTGCTGCCCATTTCCGAAACTACGCCAGCGGCTTCCATAGATTCTATCATACGCGCTGCACGGTTATAGCCGATTCGTAATTTTCGTTGTACTGCGGAAATAGAAGCTTTCCTCGATTCTGTCACAAACTGAACTGCTTCATCATAAAGAGCGTCTCCTTCGTCACCCTCTAGCGCAGAGCTTCCAAATGAAGCTCCCCCAACACTGTCTTCCATACTTTGTGTAATTGCATCAATAAAAACAGGTTCCCCTCTTTTTTTCCAATCAGCAACGACACGATGAACCTCTTCATCACTTACGAATGCTCCGTGAACTCTTGTCGGTGTCCCACTCCCCGGCGGTAAAAATAGCATGTCACCATGCCCAAGTAGCTGTTCTGCACCCCCTTCTCCTAAAATAGTTCTAGAATCTACCTTGGATTGCACCATGAAGGATAAACGCGTGGGGACATTTGCTTTTATAAGTCCAGTTAGCACATCTACCGACGGCCTCTGGGTCGCAAGGATTAGGTGAATACCAGCGGCACGAGCTTTCTGAGCAATGCGCGCGATAAGTTCTTCAACTTTTTTCCCTACTACCATCATCATGTCAGCAAGCTCATCTACTACCACAACAATATTAGGTAAAGGCTCTAAATTTGGATGAGATTGCTCTTCAGTGAGAAGAGACTCATCTGGTCTCCAGCTTGGATCCGGAATAGGTTTTCCAATTTTTATTGCATCAGAAACCTTTTTGTTAAAGCCTGCGAGATTTCGAACTCCTAGGGCGGACATAAGGCGATACCTACGTTCCATCTCCGCAACACACCACCTAAGACCATTTGCTGCGTCTTTCATATCTGTTATCACAGGCGTTAGTAGATGTGGAATACCATCATAGACCGAGAGCTCTAACATTTTAGGGTCTATCATAATGATTCGAACCTGTTCGGGCGTGGACTTAAAAATCAGGCTTAAGATCATTGCGTTAATACCGACTGATTTTCCCGAACCTGTGGTACCGGCAACTAATAAGTGAGGCATCTTAGCTAAATCAACAATAACCGGCTTACCAATAATGTCATGACCAAGCGCCATACTTAAATTGGAACCAGCCTGATCAAAATCTGTTGACGATAAAACTTGGCTAAGCTGAATAACGTCTCGTTTCTCATTTGGAATTTCTATCCCTATAACGGTCTTCCCTGGAATTACCTCCACCACCCTAACAGAGACTACAGCAAGTGAGCGCGCGAGATCTTTTGCTAGATTGCTAATACGGCTAACCTTTATACCTGGGGCCGGTTGTACTTCGAAGCGCGTTATCACCGGCCCCGGGTTAACCGCCATGACTTCAATATTAATACCAAAATCTTTGAGTTTTAACTCAAGAAGCTTTGACATTGCTTCTAGCGATTCCTTAGAGAATGAAGACTCATTGGTCTCTTGCCAAGCATCCAGAAGGCTTATTGCTGGTAATTCCTTAACCGAAGTCGCCGCAAATAGTGTGCCTTGACGCTCCTTTTCGACCCGTATGCTTGTCCTCGCTTCATTCTTAATTGGTTCCTTTATAGTAGGGGTTACCCTTTTTCTCTCTTTCTCGATATGAATATTGAGTCCTTTTTTACGGCTTTCTAGGCGCGCTTTGATTGCTTGATCTTGCTTTTTGTTTTCCAGCCATTTGTGCATCTTAGTCCTCGCCCAAGTACTAAGCATAATTGTCCATAATCCAAGCTTATCTATAACCCCGAGCCAAGAAATGTTCATAGTGATGGTTAAAGCAAATAGGAATATCGCTAAGAGTAATAATGTGCTTCCTAAGGTTGCTAATACGGGGAGGCTAAGATCCACTACTAGTGAGCCTATTACGCCTCCCGCAATATAAGGAGTGCTCACAGCTACTTCAAAATGAATGGTTGCCAATCCGCAAGCAGACAGGATCAGCATTAAAAATCCAAATAATTGTAAAATAAACAGAGAGACCGAAAAGTCCGATTCTAATTCCGATTCACGAAACGATATGTAAACTTTGTAGCAAAGCAAAAATGGTAATGTATACGAAAGATAGCCAATCAAGTGCAGCAGTATATCTGCCACCCAAGCGCCATAAACTCCGACGGAGTTTTCAACAGCACCTCCAGATCCTGTGGTGGTAAAACCAGGGTCGCTAGGCGAGTAACTAAAAAGTGCGATAAGTAGGAAAAGAGCTAACAAAAAGTAAGCTATTAAACTTCCCTCCCTTATTAAACGTTGCACCAAAGGGTTACTTTCGCTTTGAAGATTTGACTTGGCTTGCGGCATATATTCCCATAAATTCAATTACTTAAAGTATATTAGTTGCTTTGTACTTTAAATTATTTAGACCCTACCAGCGGGTATTTGTTCATAATCTTTAGTGTTTAAGATATTTATCTAGATGTTATCGGGCAAAAACGCCAGATAATAAGGCTTTGGTAGCGAATAATGGCTACTAAAGCAGTAGAATAAGACTCGATTTTTACAGGATACATTCGACAGAAATACTATTAATAAAAGGATAGTCATAACTAAGGACATATATGAGCGAAGAAATACACCATAAATTAATTATCTTAGGGTCTGGGCCCGCTGGCTACACCGCAGCGATTTACGCAGCCCGTGCGAACCTTAGCCCAGCACTGCTGACAGGCATAACTCAAGGCGGCCAACTGACTACAACTACAGATGTAGATAATTGGCCTGGCGACGTTCGAGGACTTCAAGGCCCTGAATTAATGAATAGAATGAAGGATCATGCGCAGCGTTTTGATACTGAAGTAATTTTTGATCATATTAAAAAAGTCAATTTGAATTCAAGACCCTTTCGATTGATAGGGGAAAGTGCGAATTACAGTTGTGATGCATTAATAATTGCAACTGGTGCTTCTGCACAGTATCTAGGGTTAGAGTCCGAACAAGCCTATATGGGAAAGGGAGTAAGTGCCTGTGCAACCTGTGATGGCTTTTTCTATCGAAATAAGCCTGTAGCCGTAATTGGAGGCGGTAATACTGCAGTTGAGGAAGCTCTTTACCTATCTAATATTTGTTCTCACGTCACGCTTGTTCATCGCAGAGATTCATTGAGAGCCGAGAAAATATTGCAGTCCAAACTTTTCGAAAGAGTAGAAGAAGGGAAAGTAACAATTCGCTGGGATCACACGTTACATGAGGTCATTGGCGATGATATGGGAGTAACAGGTATAAAAATTGGAAATGTAACAAATGAAGAAGTTTCGCTCGTCGACTTGGATGGAGTTTTCATCGCTATCGGACATATACCAAATTCCGAAATTTTTAAGGATCAGCTCGAAATGAAAAATGGGTATGTTACCGTCCGAACAGGAATTACAGGAAATGCTACTCAGACTAGTGTTCCAGGAGTATTTGCAGCGGGGGATATTGCAGACCAGGTATATAGGCAAGCCGTAACGAGCGCCGGTTTCGGCTGCATGGCAGCATTAGATGCAGAAAAATTTCTTGACGAGTAATCTAGGCAAGAGATGCCCATACCTTGGCTCGATTCAGATTCTATTAATTTTCCTTCAACTACCAAAGCTCTTACTGAGCCAAATGGTCTGCTCGCCGCTGGCGGCGGGCTTTCTGTTGAATGGCTAACAGAAGCATACAGACGAGGCATATTTCCTTGGTACCAGTCTGGTCAACCAATATTATGGTGGTCTCCTGATCCTAGACTTACATTGGCGCCAGCATCGTTTGTTACCTCGCGAAGCCTTAAAAAATTAATAAGAAAGCATAGATATCAAATATCATTTGATACAAATTTTATAAAAGTAATTAACCAGTGCGCGCTAACAGAGCGCGGAAGCGGCGGGACTTGGATTACCACGGAGATGGCATATGCCTATTCAGAACTGCATAGAGCTGGTTTCGCCCACTCAGTAGAAGTCTGGTCAGGCGATATACTTGTTGGAGGTTTATATGGAGTAGCCTTGGGGAAAGTATTCTTTGGAGAGTCTATGTTTAGCCTCGAGGATAATACCTCTAAACTCGCATTATTCTATTTAATACTCCATCTTAAACATTGGGGTTTTGAGTTAATCGATTGTCAAATACCAAGTGATCACCTCATTAGTTTAGGCGCGATTAATATTTCGAGACAGGATTTTAACAACAGATTAGTTGAACTAGTGGATCAACAAGAAAATAGGATCGGCAAGTGGGAGATAAATCTAGACTTAATTAACAAAGTTAATGATTAAAAACTCTGAAAAACGCAGTTCGATAAGTCTGTTTCGCACATCTGATCATGCCTGTAGTTATAAAGAAGATCACCGCGCAGCGACGATCTTCCTGGATCCAACTATTCCGATACATAAATCAATGAATAGCAGGTTAAGTTTTCTCGGGTTTCGTCGAAGTGGTTCCCATCTTTATAAACCTGATTGCAGTTATTGTAACGCATGTATTTCTTGCAGGATTCCAACTAACGCCTTTAAATTTAAGAACTCTTACCGAAGAATATTAAATAAGAATAAAGATCTGAATATTGTCACGAAAGATAACCTTACTAACGATTCTTTTTATCTTCTTTACGAGCGCTATATTAACGACCGCCACGCAGATGGAGATATGTATCCAGTCACTCGCGAACAATTTGAAGCTTTTATAAAAACAAAAACTACAGATACTCACTTCACCTTGTTTTACCTCAAAGGAACACTAATAGCTGTCAGCGTTACAGATATTCTAGAAAATGGAATATCCGCTGTATATACTTATTTTGATCCAAATGAAGGTAAAAGATCGCTTGGAATTCATTCTATTCTTTATCAAGTACAGTTGGCGATAACGCTAAATTTTCCTTATGTATACTTGGGTTATTGGATTAAGGACTGTCAAAACATGAAATACAAGCTGAATTTCCGTCCCATAGAGATGCTGATTAATGACGAATGGGTATTGATAAAATAGGCAATTTATTCATGGCACTTCTTTGCGTCTCGCCTTAATTTGCGGCACAATGCAGCCGCTGTTATTAATCAAGGTGAATTTATGGCGAAAGAAGAGCAAATTGAAATGGAAGGAGAAGTTGTAGATACCCTCCCGAATACGATGTTTCGAGTAAAGTTAGAAAATGGGCACATTGTAACTGCACATATATCAGGAAAAATGCGGAAGAATTATATTAGAATCTTAACAGGTGATCTTGTGCGAGTAGAACTTACACCCTACGATTTATCCAAAGGCCGGATTACCTATAGGGCTAGATGATCCATCCTCACAATCAAGCACGATGCATCCTCTTTATATCTTGGTTTTACTTGGTTCTTTCTTGTCGCTATTACTTATGAATTTCTTGATATCGACTTTTAAATCATCTTGATATTCTGAAACATAAACATCGCCGCCATTATCCGCAAGACTCCCAAATAAGATATCTTCAGCAAGCTTCTTTTTGAGTTTTTCTTGAATCAATCGGGCCATGGGCCTGGCCCCCATACTTTCATTATAGCCATTGGTTACGAGCCAACTTACGGCTGACGCATCGATATGCAAGTGTACTTTCTTCTCGTCTAGCTGGACTTGAAGAGCTACTATAAATTTATCAACA
>JAQWTK010000026.1 GCA_029242705.1 Gammaproteobacteria bacterium
TACCTATTATGTTCATCCGAATGCTACGTCTAGATGAGCAGCTGAGAAGTAGTTTTGACTTTAGTTCTCATAAAGTAGCTATCCACGCCGCCGCACCTTGCCCAATTGAAATAAAACGACAAATGATTGCTTGGTGGGGACCAATAATTAATGAATATTATGGTTCCACCGAAGGCATGGGCTTCACCGCACTGAATTCTGAACAATGGCTAAAACATCCCGGCTCCGTCGGACCCCCGTTGGGCTGTAGAATTAAGATCCTCGATGATAATGGCGAAGAATTGGCAAACGGCGAAACAGGTACTGTTTATTTTGCAGACCGTTTAGGTGGCTTCAGTTATTACGGTGAGCCGGAAAAAACTGCCGCATCAATATCACCTGAAGGCTGGGGCACTGTAGGTGATGCAGGTTATTTGGATGAAGACGGCTATCTATATCTCAGCGACCGAAAAGATTTCATGATTATCTCTGGCGGAGTCAATATTTACCCTCAGGAGATAGAAAATCAACTAATCTTACATAACGCTGTAGCCGATGTGGCTGTGTTTGGTATTCCGAATGAAGAGTTTGGCGAAGAAGTGAAAGCGGTTGTGCAACCAACAAAATGGCCAGCCGATGAAAAAAAATTAACAGATGAACTATTGATTTGGTTACGCAAATTTCTATCTCCGATCAAGGTGCCTCGCTCTATTGATTTTTTGGAAAAATTACCACGCTTGGATAATGGAAAACTTTATAAGCGTTATATTCAACAGCAGTACAAATAAAAATATTAGTTATTACGCCTGCGAACTAAAATTCGTAATCAAAGGAAGCGTACAATTTTCATGAAACAGGATAGATTTTTGGCCTATATATTAAGCACCCACTTGAGAGACTGGTTATGAAAAAATTGTATTTACTTAGTGTTCTCCTTGCGCCACCACTCTTTGCTCAGGAAAGCGGAAGTCCAGCGGTTGGCGGAGGTTTGAATGAAGAAAATGAGGAAGCTATAAATATAGCAGCGACGCCTGACGGTTCTGTTTGGTATTTTTATGAGTCAGACTTTAACAGGACAGTAATATACTGCCACGTCAATGAAAGCGGAAATCCTCGTTGTGAAGAAGTCGATATCGATGATTAAGTAATACACATCAAATTATCGCTTGTCTCGCTAAAACGATTATGAAGAAGACAAACAGGCTCTTTACAGAATTTACTACCGATAAATTTAATATTTTCTAGGCATGAATATGAGAAACCAAGTAACGAAAATTTTTATACTAGCTACTATCCTTTTATCTAAGATTTCGCTTGGTGACGGCGGTCATCAAATTTTTGAAATTAATGATTTTAAATTAGAAAGCGGCGAAATATTACCGACCGCTATACTATCCTACGTAACTCATGGCCAATTGAATGGAGAAAAAGACAACCTGATTCTAGTTCCATCAGCTTATCTCGGAGATCATCATGGGTTTGATTTTTTAATAGAGACTGACAGAGCACTTTCACCAGAAGAATATTTTATTGTAGCAACTGATATGTTTCAAAATGGTTACTCTAGCTCCCCTAGTAACACGCCACCCCCATTTGATGGGCCTAATTTTCCAACAATTGAAATTAGAGACAATATACAGGCCCAGTATCGTCTTTTAACGGAACAATTTGGCGTCACTAATGGCGCTGCAGTGGTAGGGTTTTCTATGGGCGCCCAACAAGCGTTTCAATGGGCTGTAAGCCATCCTAATTTTATGAAGAAAACTGTAGGTATCTGCGGCTCAGCTATTGAACACCCCCATGGCGTTGTCAGGCTAGAGGGTTTTAAAAGTGCGATAATGGCTGACTCTGCATATATGAATGGCTTTTACAATGACCCACCTAGCGTTGGTCTAGAAGCAGGCGGGACGCATTGGGCAGCCTGGGGCACTTCGCAAGAATGGTTCCGTTTGGGTATGTATAGAGACATGGGGTTGGAGAGCCCGGATGACTTTATTGAATTCTTCAAAAATTTTGTTAAGACTTGGGATGCTAATAATTTGATCGCCCTTGCTAACACATGGCAACGCAATGATGTTGGTAAAACACCTTCTTTTAATGGTAACAGCGAGGCAGCCCTTTCATCTATAAAATCCAGTGTCTTATATATGCCTTGCGAGACGGACCAATATTTTCATATCGAAGCCTTGCGCTGGGAAGCTGAGAGAATACCAAATTCAAATTTCGTCGTAATACCATCACTTTGGGGGCATATGGCGGGAGGTGGAAGTTCTGAAGTAGATGCAAACTTTATTAATAACAGAGTAGGTTCATTCCTTAATTCAAATGACTAACGGCACTAATAGCATCGTTTAGGCGCACCATTCTCGAAATCTAGCTTGAAAAATATTTTAAGGCGTAACCATGAACAAACCATTACAAATAATCATTACCCTAATACTGAGCGTTTCTCTATTGAGTATCGCTCGCTCTCAATCGTTCGATCTCGTTATTAACAATGGCAGAATAATAGATCCAGAATCTGACCTTAATGCTGTGCGCCATCTCGGCGTGAGTAATGGCCGCATTATGGTGATTTCTGAATCTACACTGACCGGATTGAGAGAAATTGACGCTAGTGATTTAGTTGTGGCGCCAGGCTTTATCGATATCCATGCCCATGGCCAAACAGAAGAAGCCTATCAACTTATGGTGCAGGATGGCGTGACTTCTGGGTTCGAGCTAGAAATAGGCACAGCTCATGTTGGCGAGTGGTATGCGGAAAGAGCAGGCGGACAAGTACTTAATTACGGGATAAGCATCGGCCACATACCGATTCGAATGGCGCTGTTCGATGATCCCGGTCGTTTTTTACCGGTGGCGGCTGGTGGGAGTGGGATTGCGGGCCCAGAAATAATGGATCGTATGGAAAAAATGTTACGCCAAGGAATTGCGGAAGGTGCGGTAGCTGTGGGTTTCGGACTTGCCTACACGCCTGCTGCAACCGAGACAGAATTTGAAACGATGTTAGATATTGTTACTGAAGCGAATGCAACCGCGCATATCCATACACGTGGAGGTCTAAATGGGCTGCAACAAATAATTAACAGTGCACGTAAAACTGGCACACCGTTACATATTGTTCACGCCAATTCCAGTGGCGGATCATCAATTGGCGAGTTCCTTGGAATAATTCAAGAAGCTCGAGATACGGGCCAAGATGTCACAACTGAGATGTATCCTTATGGTGCAAGTTACTCAGATATAGCCTCCGCCTTGTTTGATAACTGGGAGAGCTGGGAAGACGACCGCTTCCAACGTAACATGTGGGTGGAGACCGGTGAGAGATTGACTCGAGAGAGCTTTGGAAGATATCGGCAAATCGGTGGCGGTTTAATTACTTTTAGTCGCACTGAAGAACAGACTCGTGAAGCTTTAAGAAATCCGCTCACCATGATTGCCAGCGATGGCAGAATTCTCGATGGCAAAGGTCATCCCCGTAGCTCCGGAACATATGCCAAGGTGTTAGGCCAATATGTGCGAGAGGAACAAGTGATTAGCCTCATCGATGCACTGCGTCGCATGACTATTGAGCCAGCGCGCCGCCTAGAAAAATTCGTTCCGGCCATGCGCAATAAGGGCCGGCTTCGGATTGGAGCTGATGCTGATATTACGATATTTGATCCAAGAACAATTATAGACCGCTCAACCTATACAGACCCTATTTTACCAAGCCAAGGAATCCAATACGTTATAGTAAATGGCGAAGTAGTATTAAATGAAAGTAATTTAAACTCAACAGTACGTGCCGGTGTCGCCATCAGAAGCAACTGAAGTTTAATAGGTATAAAAATCTAAACATTAAATATCGGCGGTCGAAATTAAAGACTAATGAGTGACATATTACAGCGGATAATGTTTGGGCTTCATTGGGCAGGCTTTCTTGCTCTGATATGGATCGTATTTATCTTCGCTTTAGCTTTTCTAACACAACCACTTAATGAAGTCCTGCAAATGCTTACTAACAGCCTCGATCCCGGGCACTCAAATGGATTAATGTACCTCGCAATATTTCATTACCCTGTTAAGTGGGTTCTCACCGGTAATAAATCCTTCTTTCCTTGGAGGAATTGACGAGAGCAGTTGATTAACCAACTATCTAATTCAAAATATTTTAGGTAAAAATATGAAAAACTTTTAGTCAATTTTTTTTCACTACTAATTTTATCCTCTTGCGCAAATACTCCAACAACATTTACTTTTGAACGTATGAGCGACGAAGAAATTTACGCTTATAACGAAGGGCTACCATTACTAAATCAAATCTATTGCACTAACGAAGCTAGCGTTTCGTCCAGAATAAAAAGACGAAACTGTAAGACTTATCAAGCATGGATGGATTACAACGCTAATGCAATAAGTAATATCAGCGTACTTAACGCGCCTACTGGAGGCGTGGGTAATTAATCGACAAGAGATGTACCCGAAAAAGGAAATAGTATAGTTTTTTAGCAAATAGATTAAGACTTCGAAGAAATTATTCTATGCTTATTTTGCTTATCTTGATTTTAACTACGTGGGAGGCATACTGGACAGTGAAGGAATGCTGGAAAGCGGCCAGGTCAAATGAATTTAATTGGTTTGTATTTATGTTGCTATTAAGTCTTCTTGGATTACAAGAGATCTATTACCTTCACTACAGAAAAAATAATCCCAAGTAAGAAAAATTCTCCTCACAGGATGTTTCCTGACCGTAAATTTAGTATGTTCTAAGTTCGTAATCAAAATTCTACTTATTTTTTACCAAATTTTTAGCAAGAACAAGGAAGCGCTATGTTTATCACGAGATCTAGATTTACCTCATACTTTCGTTTTCACAAACTAGTCGCACTTGCGGTCTTATTTATTTTCCCAACAGCTTATGCGCAACAGCCTCTCCCACCATCCGGGGCCTACGACGCTTCTCCTTATTTAGGACAAGTCCGAAATACTTATGTTTACGGCGATATATGGGAACGCCCTAACCTTTCGAAGAGAGATCGCAGCATGATCACGGTTGCGGTAAATCAGGCATTGTACGCGACTAACGAGTTGCGTCTTCACATGGGTAGAGCTTTGGATAACGGCGTCACTCAAACCGAGCTATCGGAGATTATCGCTCATGTTATGTGGTACTCAGGTTTTCCGACCGGTGTTAATGCTGCTAGGGTTGTAGCTGAAGTGTTCTCCGAGCGCGGACTGCCTAATACCCCTTCAGGAGCTTCATCGCGCCAACCTCCATTAGATCCAGAGCTAGAGTTTCCGGGTGCATACCCACAAACCCCTTATCTGCGTGACTTACTTAACCAGGTAGTCTATGCGGAAACATGGAAGCGTTCCGAATTATCGCCCAGAGATCGGAGTATGATTACAGTAGCAGTAGGCACAGCACTATACGCGTCTAGCGAAGTGCGTTATCACGTTGGCCGAGCACTAATCAATGATGTGACCCAAGATGAGATTTCAGAAATAATCACGCACGTGGCCTTTTATTCAGGGTTTCCGACTGGAGTGAACGCTTCACGTATCGCCGCGGAAGTTTTTGAAGGTAGAGGACTGCCACTCGCGGGGGGACGCTTTCCTGGAGCCCCTTATCTTGAGGAACTAATCGATGGGCTAGTCTACGGAGAAACATGGTCTCGTGAGCAATTATCTAGTCGTGATCGCAGCCTAGCAACGATTGCGGTTACCTTGGCCGGATACCAATCGGACCAGCTACGTGTTCATTTAAGACGTGGGTTAGATAATGGCTTAACCACCCAGGAAATAGCAGAATTAATTGCTCAAGTGACACTCTATTCTGGTTTCCCAACGGGTGTTAACGGATCTCGTATCTTCGCAGAGATTCTACGAGAACGAGGCATGCCATTGCCTGACTAGACAACAATATTGTCCGTCAAATTTAAAGAGGGAATAAACATGAAAGATAGCAAACTAAACTTACTACTCGGGGTTATTGCGGTTAACCTAACTATTCAGACCCTCAAAGATGTTGGATTATTTACACCGTCTTATGCCCAAGAAGACATCCAAAAAGTGCAGCTTTGTGGCCCGTCACTTCCAGACGCGAATTTTACAACAATATTTTGCTCAAGTGTTACAGCTAGCGGTGAGGTTAGGGTTTACCCTAGACGCCAATAATCCTTATAAGCGGTTACTGAAAAATATTTACTAGCGGACCAAGAGGTATTAATAATGAATCGCGATGAATTCAAGAACAGGTGGAAAGAGCTGCGAGTTAGGAACGTCAGTTATGACTCACTTAATGGATGGCTTAAAATTATCTGTGAATTAAAAGATTTAGGCATTTCAGATGACAAGATTACACGTCTTTTAAAAGACTTCCTTGAAAATAGGTGAACCTTATTTCAAAACTACCAAATACAATTCTAAGCGGAAAACAAACTTTTGAGCTGTTTATTTTCAATAAATCTAGTATGTTCTGGGTATGAATATGATTAATCGTATTTTATTACTATTAACTGCAATGACTGCTGTAGCATCTTGTGCAAATGAAGTTAGGCCTGCCTTTGAAAAAATGGAAGACGCCGAACTCGACCTGTACAACGCCTCTTCGTCTCTGGATGAGCAAATAATCTGCCGGGAGGTAATTGATGGTTGGCGAATATTTTCCGGCGCAGTTTCTTTCCGAGAGGAAATTAAGAATTCAGAAAGTATTCCTGGCGGCCGTCAGCAGTTTCAATGGGCTAGATATAATCAACAACCGAAGTTCTGCCTATCTGTCAGCCAATTGAAAGCAATGAACCGCAACGCAACCTTCGGCTTCTATGGAGGGGGCTATAACGGCGCTAACGGTAGCGGTGGTTCTGGACAACCAGCAGATGCGGCTGACTATCCAAGTACTTTTAATTCCCAGTAAAGTTAAAATGAGTAGAACAACCAAAGCAGAGAGGTAACAATGATGATACCCCCCTCCTTCAATTAGAGTCTCCATCACTTCCTTCTTGACAGACATCTATAGTATCTTCTGCTTATGAATATAAAAAAGCTATTCGTCCTCGCCACCCTTATTCTTAACTTGGTCAACAGCAATGCGGCCGGTGCACAAAGTTACCGTATTCTGATAACTAACGATGACGGTATCGATTCTCCGCTACTGGCTCCTCTTGCACAAGAATTGAGCCAGATCTCTGGCGTGGAAATTTTAGTGTCCGCCCCTTCTGAGAACCAATCGGGCAGCAGCCAATCCAGCATCGGCGGCCCCTTAGTTGTGAAGCGGGTAGTTCTCGAGGGGGCGAGCGTGGCCTATTCAGTAGGTGGTAAACCTGCTGATGCAGTGCGCTTTGGTATCGTTGAGCTGGGCAAAGAACAGGATTTCGATTTGGTAGTTTCAGGCATCAATCGAGGAGCCAATGTAGGTGATATCTCCCACCTTTCCGGGACGGTGGGTGCGGCCATGGAGGCAATCTATCAGGGCGTGCCTGCTATAGCGGTATCCCAAGAAATATATGACGTAGATACAGTTGCCTCAGCGAAATTTGTCGCCCAGCTGGTAGCCCTGTATAAAGACCGAGGAGCACCTAAAGATACCGTCATTTCGATTAATATTCCCGCTGGGGAACTAATCGGTGTTGCTGTCCGGCCAATGGGAGACTCCTACTTCCAAACATCTGCATATCAACTTGAGCAAGAAACAGAAGGCCAACTTTTATACGAACGGGAGCTTAATCGAATCGAAAGCGAAGATCCGACAACAGACACATATGCTTATCAACAGGGTTATATCACCATCACTCCATTGAAATTCGACTGGACTGCACATGAATTACTAGACGAAGTAAGAAACTGGGATTTACAACTAACGAATTAAAACACTTGAAACTTTATCTACCAGTTTTTTAGTTTCATCAATCGTTAATACTACTAAGGCGATATCCACACCCTGCTCTCTCATGGCTAAAGTGCAAATCACATAATGAGTGATCTATGACATACAGATTTATACTTAGAGTAATACTTGTATGCTCCTTTTTCCTGTCAAATTTGGGCAAAACACAAAACTACGACCTCACAAACCCGACAGATCAAAAACTACTTGGGATTAGCTTTATAGATAACCTTAATGAAGCAAAACCTATTACTGCAATTTCTTCCGCAGAATTATCAGAGGAAGATGCCTATAAAATAGCTGACTATTATGTCGAGGAACAATTAAAAATCCGGGGAACCATTGCCGGGTATAAAATAGGTACGTTTGCACAAGGTGAGTACGATAATGGCCCAGTCGATGGATTAAGCGGACCTATTACCGCCGTTATGTTTTCAGAAGGCATCCATGAAAGTGGTGCCCATATTTCGGTTGAATGCTGCAATATGAGTTTCGTCGAAGCAGATTTTGGTGCCGTTGTAGGGAGCAATGCCATCAACAATGCTAAATCAGACCTGGAAATACTAGCCGCACTTTCTGGGTTTATACCATTTATCGAGATGCCTGATATTATCCAACCTTATGAAGGCAGGACCAATGTCGGAGGAATTGCAACAAACTACGATTTTAAAAATGCAATTATTGGCGATTTGATCGAAGCTGAGGTCACCACGGAATGGATAGAACGACTTAATAGCTTCAGCTTTACGATGACAAATGAAACAGGTGAATTATTGGCTGAAGGAAAAATAGAAGACGCCTATGAGCCTCTTTATCGCGTTCGTAATATACGCGATCGATTGTTGAAGCGGGGAAGAATACTAAAAACAGGAGATATACTATCTCTAGGCAACATGGGTGCAATAAGGCCTTTAAAAGAAAATCTTTACTTCGACGCATCTGCCCGCCCTATTTTCCAGGGCAATATTGCAACCGTTAACTATATTAACCTTGCCCCTTCGGGCCATGCGACCGTGAGCGTAGTTATAGATCGTTCGGATAATTAATATCCGCGCAACAACAGCACTCTTAATTGCTCTGCTCGTCAGCCTAGCTTTTATCATATCTCCTGCTATAAAATTAGGCTCATCGACGGATGACGTATCAAATAATTTAGTCCTGATTTTCTAGGACCTAGCTTTCAGTTTTATCTTTTAAAATTCATTTGTTCTTAGAGAGACTTGCCAGTAAAAGACTTCCAAACTTTATAAAAAAGGAGAATAACGATGGGTGATGAATTCGGCTTATTTTATTTGGCTATGCTTATGTGCTTTTGGTTTCTTGTCACTTATTTTATTTGGCTCTGGAAGATTAGTTCAACCGCGAATCGAATACTTGATGAAATTAGAGGATTAAAAAAACAAATCATCCAGGTTTATGAAACTACCGATGACTAACAACTATCACACTCGATTTTACGTTGCTGCTAATGCTGCTAATTACTTGTGATCTTGAAAAGAATTAGACTTGGACTTTGGAAAAATATTTTGACCCATAAATATTCGAAAAAGAATTTAAGGCTATTGGGAATTTTTATAGCGTTGCTAACTATTTTCGCCACTATTATACCCGTAGATATAAACGCTTACTTTCACCCGGAAGCTGCTTTGCTCATAGGAGGCGGCACAGTGAGCTATATTCTTTTAGTTAATAATGACAAAACGCTTACAAATAGAATCGGTGGCGGAGCTGCGTATTTCGGCTGGCTGTGCATATTATTTGCGTGGATATATATTGCTTACAACGGTTTTAATGAATTTAATCCAAGCGAACTAAGTGTATCCTTAACATATTCTATGCATCCGTTACTTTATGGCTATCTGATTAAACTTATTTCAATGGCTTTTGACAGTTAACTCAATATTTATTCCAATTTAACAAAAACAAATATCCTGATGAGTTAGTCTCTTTATAGCTTCCTTGTTAGCCGCTATCTATAGTATCTTCTGCATATGAATAGGAATAAGCTGCTAGTAAATTATTTAATTGGAGGTAAATTTTGAGCATAGAGAAAAGACTATTCAGAGATGGCCCTTATTCAGATTTTTTCTCCCAAGGCGTCCAAGTTGGAAATATTTTAACTCTCGCGGGCCAACTCGGTAACGGTAAAGATGGGGTAATTCCTACTAGTATTAAAGAGCAAATGGAAAACTGTTATGGCAATATTCAAAATGTCCTCAAAGAATTCGGAGCTTCTCTTGATAATATAATTGATGAAACCTGGTTCGTTACTGATGTTGAGGAATGCATGGCCAATGTTAGTGAAATATTTCTAGCGAGAGAACGAATCTATGGCTGCAAGCCAGAGGTCTCTCAAACTTTAGTCGGAACTTCTGCGCTAGTAGCACCCGATTATAAAATAGAAATTAAATGCATCGCTTCTCTTTAATTATTTATGAATATGAAGAAAATTAGCTTAGATGTATGGATACAGTTTTTAGGCATGCTGAGTGTGTTGGCGGGCTTGGTTTTCGTCGGCCTTGAGATGCGGCAGTCACAACAAATAGCTTTAGCGGCTCAGCAACAAGAGAGAGCATCGTTGGTAACTGAGCTTATAGGGTCATTTTCAGAAGCCAATCCACCTATAAGCTTTTTAGATTTTCTAAACGAGAACTTAAATATTGAGAACCAAAACAACAGAGCAATAACGGAAACCTATATTTATCGGATTTGGATGGTATATGAAAATGACTATCTTCAATATGAACTTGGGTTAATGGATGAAGATATTTGGCAAGCTAAATTAGCATCCATGCGTTACGTATATGGCCGATGTGAATACAAAGAGGTTACAGCAAGAGCATTATCTTTTTCTAACGCAGATTTATTAACATTATTAGATGATACTAATATTCGTTTATGCGAGGAATGAATAAATCTCTCATTCCACTAACCGCTCGCGTACCGAAAAAACCCACGGTTTATCAGGTTCAACTAACACGCTTACCCAATGGACCGAGGGATTACCAAATCCCTCAAGACGCGTAAAATTTTCAACCAGCTGATTTCTTTCATCATACAAAGGCTTATCTATACGAAAGACATGTGTAGACCCGTTTGAGAACATAACCGGTTTGTCAAAAGCAACACTCTCTTCAACAAGAATCGGGTAAAGCCACGCTAGCGTGGGTCGAGGATCAATACAGTCTCCGCATAACCGGCGAGCTATTGATCTTGGGCCACTTAGTATCCAAGGATCAGCTTGTACCGCCAGAAATATTCCATTCGCATCGTTCTCTTTTGCCACTCTAAACGCATTCCTAATCCAAGCTGATGCTGCCGAATCTCTCCGTGATTTTTGAGCAGGATCAGTGGCGGGCTCAGTAAGCGCTACGATATGAACCGCTGCGAAAACAATAGATTCATGCTCCCACAGTGTATTCTCGACAAACTCTGGGTACTCACTACCTTCAGACTGTTGGAGCACCTCCATAGGCCGCCCTCCCGTTGAGAGGCCTTGGTTCGGGTAAAAAATACTTCGAAAATATTCGAGTCGCTCATATTCGTCATAGCCACCCGCCCCCTCGCGCTTGCAGTCTAACCAATCATTGTCACCCGGCGTGACAATTAAAGGCGCATTAAATCTTTGGTTAAGGTTAAATCTGCGAAGTAATTCTTGATCCGAGCAACTCTCTTGGCCTCCCTTAACATCCCCAAGGTGAATCACCCACTCTATCTCAGCATTAGAATTAACTTGATCGATTAAACGTCCATACTTAGAAAAATTAGCGTTACTATAGGGATTATCACCTATAATCGCGAAGCTAAAATTATCATTAGAAAGGGCTGTAAAAGAAAAGACAAAGAATATTACACCGATCAAAATACGCATAACGTACCCATTTGCCATCAAAAGCCTCCATCACTTCACAACGATTTTTCTCTTCCTAGCTAAAAGTCGCACTAAGACCCTTCTTGGCTTCATCATCATCAATTACGGGGGTTATGGTTAAATCCACAAGTGATGCCCATTGAGAAGTTAGTTTTGTTACATCTATAGGATCGGCCTCAACCAAATGAAAGCCGTATTTGCTCCCGGGAGCATGCCATCTACCAATAGTCCTAACACCCTCTGGATCAGGCCCTCCAGTTTCTAAAAATTGCCTCATGCCACTTTCATAAGTATCAGAGCTAAAAGCCCATTCAATCATATGCTTCATAAGATAAACCTCGTAATAGGTAAATAAACTGCCAAATATACTACTAAATTATCTCGCTAAAACAAATCGATGGGTAGTTTTGGGAAACCTAAAGTTCTTAAATTATTTAAGTGTTATAGTATCTTCTAATTAATTATGACCGAAAACATATTTGTCATTTTGTTAATCCTCATTTCAAGAGCTTTTTTTATGATGTTAAGCTGCCCTAATTGCAGGACAATAAATTAAATTTTTTCGCAGGGAAAAAATAAAAGAAGTAAATGAGGGTAGTAGAGAAAAGATAAATTGTAAGGCTTGTAATTACTCATGCAAACGATTGTCGTTCTCTGGCAATGGCGGTGTTGACTTCGGCTAGGGCTCATCTTTATTAGAGTCTCAGGCAGATAAACAACCTGTGTCCTTGTAACAATTCTTAGGGAGAACGAAGATGATGAAACCCGTGAAGATTGGTGCACTGGTGATTGGCACCCCCATAGTCGGGATACTCTTGACGTTACGCGTGACCGGGCTGGCGCCGGGGCATCCCAGCGCCGAGGAATACGCCAATGCCGGTCGGTCGGCCAGGCCGGGGTTGTGGTTGACCGGACCAGTTGCCCGTGAGGCGGTGACGAATTGGGATTGGGTCAACCAGTTCAGTGACCCTTTCGGCGAGAATGCTACCGAACTTGAAACTCGTACCTGGTATGGCATACCCCACTCTGTCACGGTCCTACTCGTTCCGCGTGGAGACAAGCTCTATCTGATGTCAAGTGCACAAACATTCAGATTGGACAAGGATTTCCCGTACGGCAAAGCGTGGTGGAAAAACGTCGAGCGTGATCCTCGCGTCCGCCTGAAGATTGACGAAAAGATTTACGAAATGACGGTGGTATTGATCCAAGACCGGGCAGAGGTTGCCCGATTACGGGAGGGAAGAGACCCTATCGTGAAAGAGACGGATGCCGATGGGAACGAATACGTTACTGAGGAGTGGCACTATTGGCAACTTTTCCAGCGAAACGTGGCGGAATATTAATCCCATCTCATTTTTATTTAGCTAATCCCCTACCTAATCAAAGTTTAACGGAGGTCTGCGGTGTTGCGTAAGTTGCTCATAGGCGTAAGCGATCTCAATTAGTATACCTTCTGCAAAAGGACGCCCAACGACTTGCAAGCCTATGGGTAAACCGGTTCCTAGAAACCCCATCGGCACTGTAACTGCTGGCAGGCCGGCGTCTGGAACCAATAATTGATTGTTATCTCCTTTGTAGTCTTCTATGCCTCGATCAATTCGGGCAGGCGGGTTGGACCATGTAGGAAATAAAATCGCGTCCACTTCGGCAGCATTCATCGAGGCTATTGTAGTGGCAAGCAATTGATTCCGTTCTGGATGGTTAGGCCAGGTGGGGCAGGGCTCTTCCCAGTCGTCTGGTGCTATATCCAATGGCCCTTGAGAAAAATAATTAAAGGCAGATTCCGATTGCGCGGCATGGTCACCTGCGGCTAACACTTCATTCACATCAATAAAGGGTGGATCATCCAGACTATTAAGATAATTCCACATGTCATAACGAAAGCGAGGGCAACCACCAATTGCATCACTTAAGGAATCAAATTCAGGAATGGTAAATGGATCGACAATAGTTGCACCAGCTGATTGCAGATCTTCAACGGCACGAAAAAAAAGTGCTTTAATTTCTGGATCAGCATCTTCATGATCGACTAATGACCGAAATACACCGAGCCGTTTTCCATTGATTCCCTCAATGTTTAAGAACCGCAAATAGTCGTCTTCTCGTTGGTTAGGGATTGACAATGGATCAGCGGGATCATGTCCAGCGATAACATTAAATATGCGCACCCCATCTTCCACGGTTCTCGTCATCGGCCCAGCAATATCACGATCAAAAGCTAATGGAATCACCCCATCGCGACTGGTTAAACCAATAGTGGAACGGATACCGAACAGAGCTAGATGCGAAGAAGGTCCACGAATTGAATTTCCAGTATCACTGCCCATTCCCGCCACACCAAAACTTGCTGCTACTCCCGATGCAGTCCCACCAGAAGATCCCGCCGGCACATAGTTTGTGTTGTAAGAATTGCTAGTACGGCCATATGAAGACGATACCGTTTGCCTGGGGCTGAATGCCCACTCAGCCATATTAGTTTTTGCTATAACAATAGCTCCCGCTTCTCGCAACTTAACAATCATGAACGCGTCATCCGGAGGAGTATTATTAATTAACGTGATGGACCCGCCAGTGGTTACCATGTCAACAGTGTCAAAATTGTCTTTGATTAACAGCGGCGCACAAAATAATTCAGGCATAGATTCATCACGGCCTAGTGCTTGATCGATTTCCGTAGCGACTTGTAAGGCATTCGGGTTTATTTGCGTTATGGCATTGATATTACGAGACTGATCATAGGTTTCAATGCGAGCGATATAGCCAACCACGACATCGTAGCAACTAATCTCATCAGCTAGGATTGCTGATTGAATATCATCAATAGTCGCTTCTAAAAATATGAATTGTTGAGCGAAAGCTGTGTGAGCAAGAAGGAATGAAATGTAAATACGGCTTAGGTTTTTCAGCATAAATTTACACAAAAACCACAAATAAGGAACGGTAAAGATAGTCAAGTATAACCGCTTTCTTTTTATTCTCACGCCTTTTTAGCATTCATTTTTTATCAGTGCCACTTAGAGCTTACCCCTAGCGCTTTCTAATTAGCCAATACCTATAGTATCTTCTAGTTATGAATATGAGAAAAGTTAACTTAGATACTTGGATTCAATTACTAGGCATGTTAAGTGTGGTAGCGAGTCTAATTTTTGTTGGTTTAGAAATGCAACAAACTCAGCGTATTACCCTTGCAAACCAACAACAAGCTAGAACAGAACTTAACTCAAATAGATTACTAACGGAATTGGAGTTATTCGGAGAGATCGGTGCTGAAGCAATAACAAGCGGACTCGAATGGTCTGATATGACAATGCAGCAGAAAGCGATTCGGCAACAAATCCAGCGATGGTATTGGGCACTTTTAGAGAATAATTTGTTTCAACACGAAATGGGACTTCTAAGTGACGACCTATGGAATCAAGTAGATAGGTATATTCGAGGCAGGTATTCAGAATGCTACTTACGTGATATTTACGATACATCTGTTGCTTACAAGCCATTACGCGATTACGTCAGTCTACTCCCCGACGAATGTTCGGAGTAGAACATGAACAAACTACTAACAACAATAATCCTACCCTGCTTTTCTCTTGCTGCTAATGCCCAGTCATTGCCTGCTCCGGATGTGTTAGAAGCTCTGGCACCGGCGGGGAAGCTTCGTGCTGCACTGTATCTCGGCGGTCCGACAAACGTTATTGTGGATCCTATAACAGGCGAAATGAGTGGAGTGGGATACGAGATTGGCGAGGAGTTAGCCCGACGCTTAGGGGTGCCCTATGAGCCGGTGATCTACCAAACACCTAAGCTTCTCGTCGACGACGTCAATTCTGGCAACTGGGACGTTGCCTTCATTGCACGATCTTCAAGTCGCGAAGAAATTATGAACTTCACCGAAATTTATCTCAGTTTAGGGCAAGGATTCTTAGTTCTCGCCGATTCCCCTATTGAGACTATGAGTGATGTTGATCGACCCGGAATTCGGGTC
>JAQWTK010000088.1 GCA_029242705.1 Gammaproteobacteria bacterium
AGGTATGTTTAACCTCATAAAAGATGATAATCAAATTGAACTTGTTGAGTATGCATGCCACGAAGGTAATTATGGAATGACCAATACGTTAAGTGCTGCTCGGACGATTGATGCGCGGGAAGCAGAAGAGGCTGAATATCAGGAATAGTGCAATATAAAATATTAACTGAATAACGATTTAAGAGGTAAAGCGAATGCGTTTACTAATGAGCTTAATTGGAATTTCGGGAATGCTCTTTTTTGCCTTCTCAGCCACTCAGGCACACCATGCCTTTTCAGGTGAATTTGATTCAACAAAGCCAGTCAATCTGCGTGGTAAAGTTGTTCGGATGGAATGGATTAATCCTCATGCTTGGTTGCATCTCGCCGTCGTTAATGAAAATGGCGACGAAGAAGTTTGGATGATTGAGGCTGGGCCACCTGGCGCCTTAGTTCGGAGGGGATGGAGAAAAGATTCTGTGTTACCCGGGATAGAGTTGGTGGTTCAGGGCTATCATGCAATCGATGGTGGCAACAGGGCCAATGGTCGTGAAGTAACCTTTCCTGATGGACGTCGATTATTTGCCGGCTCTTCCGGAACCGGCGCACCAATAGATGGTGCTGATATCACAGAACAGTAGCTAGTTAACAAAGAGGACGTGTTAGAAGATCACGCCCTCTTTTGTCATTAATTACAACGTTGCGAGGCGACTGGTCCTGGAAGGACCAGTGGTGCCGCAATTACTCTCGAATCTTTATTTAATTGTTCGAATGCCGCTTGCTGCAACGCATTTACCTGTATTCTAGACATTCCGAGTTCGTATCCAGAGCACTCGTTTTCGCCGAGAGATCGTGGATCGAGTCCTGTTACATTTCCAAATACGACTAGAGCTTCGAGGTAGTACCCATAATTACTGGCATGGTAATGATCATATGTCCATAGGTCTATCTTGTTTAAATCGACACCATCATAAGGGTTCGGATCTGCGATTCCGTTTTCCATCGCTTGATTCCATGCCTCGCCAACCGGATTAACTGATTTTACTGCCGGTGTTTCGGCCGCCGCCTTGTCATACCCCGACCGAACGTCTCTTGCCATTTGATAGATCGGTTTACCTGTCCAAGGTCTATCTTCCTGATAGGTAAGGTCGGCCCTAGACCAAGTGGCAGTGAGATAGATTTCGACCTCAGGGTTCAAACCTTTTAGGAATTCTGACATTTTTTTCGTAGTTGCAATAAGTACGCTTGGGTTGCCAGGCTCATTAGAGTCCAGTGTACTGTAGCCATGCATGACTACTTTGTCCCAGGGACGGCGGCCAATAACACCAAGTTTTTGTTCGAGATGAAAATCAAGCCCACTACCACTTCTTGTTTCTAAATAAACGTCATAGTCTAGGCCAGCTTGATCGGTAAAGGATTTAAAAAGAGCAGGAACACCACCTACCCCTTCATTGTTGAGGTCCGTAACAGTGTTGGCTCGGTAATGACGAGTGCTAGATCCCCAGCCATAAGTGAAGCTATTACCGATAAACAATATGCTAGTGTCTGCTACCGCTTGTGTGGCTGCGATTATTAGCGTTAGGCTTGTAGCCAAAATAGAAACTAATTTCATAGTAAGCTCTCTAGTTTTTATACAAAAGGTTAAGTTTAATCTGAAATCTCTACGGCGAGTTGGTCTTCTTCTACCGCATCGCCTTCATTGATATGCACTGATGTTACTTCTCCAGCAACAGGCGCTTCATAGGGTACTTCCATTTTCATTACCTCGAGAATGAATAATGTATCGCCGGCTTCTACTTGATCTCCTGGCTTGGTAAGAACTTTCCAGACCGAGCCACCGGTCTCTAACTCAATCTTTATCATTTCTCTATAAACCTCTATTTGTCTATGGTCGGATGGAAAAATTTGATGGGCCGAGCAGCGCAGGAAGGAGATGTTGAACACGGTCTACCCATCGGCAAAGTTCTAATCTAGTTTGACATGGATCTATTAGATCATGGACTCCAAGAGCTTCGGCTCTTGGAAAAGGAGATTGTCTTGCAGCCAACTGCTCTTCCAATTCGCGGCGTCTTGCTTCTGGATCAGGTGCTGCTGCAATTTCTCTTTGAAAAGCTACTGCAACCCCGCCTTCCACTGGTAAGGGGCCGCTCTCTGCTGATGGCCACGCAAGCACAAATCCTTCAGGCCCGTAATGTGCCGCCTGTGCGACACCAAAAGAACGCCGGACCATAACTGAAGCCCAAGGGACAGTTGTCATTGCTGCAGTTAATACAGCAGAAGTGCCATGTCTAATTGTTGCCTCGCGCTCAGCTTGGCTTCCAATCATAAAGCCAGGCTCATCGACCAAGCTAATAATAGGAAGACTGAATGTTTCACAAAGTTCCATGAAGCGGCGCGCCTTGTGTGCTCCGTCCGTGGTCATAGAACCTGCAAGAAACTTACAATTATTCGCCCAGATGCCTACTGGTTGACCGTTTAATCTTGCTAGTCCGGTGATTTGAGAGCGACCATATCCGGCACCCATTTCGAAGAAGCTATTTTGATCGAGGACTGAGTTAATTATGCGACGCATGTCGAAGGCCTGCCTCCGGTCGCGCGGCACAATATTGAGTAGTGTTTCATCAGTACGATCAATCGGATCTTCGCAATCGATTACAGGTGCTAGCTGGTTTACATTGTCGGGCATAAAGGATAAAAATTTCCGAATCTCAGTCAAGCAATCTGTTTCATTATCTGCGCCATTGTCTACGGTGCCATTCTTGGTATGTACTTTCCAGCCACCCAGCTCTTCCTTTGTTTTTTGTTCTCCCATTGCTCGTGCTACCACTGCTGGGCCTGCAGTTAATATCTGTGCAGTCGACTTTGACATAACCGAAAAGTGTGAAGCAACAAGCCGGCCCGCCGGAAGACCAGCAACCGCACCTAGTGCGGCGGTCGCTACGGGGACTGTCGCCATGGCTTGCGCGACTGAACGGAATCGAGCCGGAGCATTGACCGGCCCGGGTAAGCTTTGAGCTTTTCCGCTAGTTCCTCCAACACTGCCGCCCGAACCCTCATGAAGGCGCACGAGTGGAGTTTTATATTGAACGGCTAATTCTTCCGCATAGACGCTTTTGCGCAGTCCCGCGGGCGAGGGAGAACCACCTCTCATGGTAAAGTCCTCGCCCCCAACAACAATTCTTCGGCCATCTACTTTGCCAAAACCAAGCACGAAGTTAGCTGGGTCAAAGCCTGTTAATTCACCGTTCTCATCATGATTCGCTGTGCCTGCTGCCGGGCCGACCTCTTCAAAACTACCGGCGTCCAGCAGTTTGTTAATCCGTTCCCGAATGGTCAAACGCCCTTTTTTATGATGTTTGGCTATCGCATCCGGCCCTCCTTGGTCAAGAGCTAACCGTCGACGTCGGACTATTTCATCAGTTTCTGTTTTCCAATTCATGCGTACATAATATTTAAGCTGTGCTAACAATAAAAGGTTTGTTCCAATTTATTTCATACTAATGTGGATGTGAAGTAAAAGGAATGATGTCACTTTGCTTTATGTTGCGTAGATTATAGAAGATCAGCCAAAGCTAGAATTAGACCCTATTTTACTAGTCTATTAAGCGGTAAGCTATGCTAAGCTAAGCGATATATTATCGGGCAAAGACCACTATTGTGAACGCGAAGTCCTATGAAGTATAAAATGTTTATACTATCCCATTGGTTAGGTTTTATGACCTCAGCCATTATTCTTTTTTTGATGGCGTACCACCATAATATGCTGCATGTTTTATTGTTGGACATACATAGTAGTCAAACTACTACAGGAAATTACATTGGTTGGTTAGCTTCTTTACTATTCGCATCTATACTGCCCGCATTTTCTGGCTGGCTTATGGGGCTTGTCGTTAATAAAAAGAAGTCTTTCCTTCCTTTTAAATCTTGAATTAGTTGTATTGTATTTTTTGCTTCGATTTAAAATAGCTCTGTCATAACTCAAAGTTTTTAAGATAAACTCCTATCAGTACAAAAGTTTGTCGAGCGCATAGATAATGAGTTAAGCAGAGAGTTAAAGTTTTAAATTCGTTTCTAGATTATTAAAGTATTACGAAAATTGGGTTGAATTGTTGAAAATTCTATCAAGAGGAAACTTTAAAGATGAAGTATTTGAGAGAGGGCGGAAGATTATTTCTAGCCCTGCTGAGCGCAGCAATTTTAAATGAAGGCGTAAATGCAGAACCTACTAATTGGCAAATCGATCCAGAGCATTTTTCGGTAGCGTTTGAAGCTGAACACATTGGATATCAAATGCAATTAGGATTTTTTCTTGAAGCAAGAGGACAATTTAGGTTTAACTCAGATACTGGTGAATTATTCTCAGGACGTATAGAGGTGGAAGCGGATAGTATATTTACTAACAACGAAGATCGGGACGATCACTTAAGGGGTGGAGATTTTTTGAATTCTCGAAGGCATCCAGTTGTAGTATTTGAGACAAATGAATTTCTGTCGAACGAAGATTGGAGTGAAGGGAAATTGCACGGTGATTTAACACTCCTGGGAGTTACACTCCCAATAGTCTTGGATATTAGTGTTAATAAACAGGATAAATACCCATTTGGGCATAGAAAAGAAACGATCGGTATTTCCGCGACCACAATTATTAAGAGGAGTCAGTGGGGTATGGAATACGCGGTATCGAATGATATGGTTGGAGATTCAGTAAAACTGCGATTCGAATTCGAGGCAATTCAACAGTAGCAAAATAAAACGGGAAATTCTTTAGCCTGGTGGTCTGCTTACTTTGATTTTGAGTTGTTACTGAAATTATCGTGGTAGGGCTAAGAGGTCTATGTGTCCTACAGTGCAACTACCGGTTCCGACGTTTTGTTTTCTAAAAGTATGCCATTTCTTAATTTCAGAAGCTTTAAGTTCATTCCGTGTTAGAGAGACTTCCGTAATTCCATCAATCAAAGAACCCGTCAGTTTGTGATCAGAATGCTTTAGTAACCACGGGCTTTTAGCCGTGAAAATTTTATAGCCTATGGTGCGGAATTCATTTTTAAGATATTTTGCTGCCTCAGGACCTAAAGCAGGGCCAAAGCCCTTATCTCGGCGTTGATCCAGGTTGAATGTTTTGAGAACAGCTCTATCTAGTGGATGCGTAGGGGTCCAACTAGTAGTGCCATCGTAATTAAGGGCTGAATATAAACCCACTGATTGGTATTCATGTTTAATTTTTTGCGCCAATTCGTCAATGAAGTTGGCAGAAACTAGATCAAGAAGCGCTGAGCTTGTTACTAAATTTACTCCTTCAAGTGGAAGCTTTTGAATATCAGAAAAATCTGTTACACATAATTCAATGATATTCGACACTTCGTGCCGACGCTTGGCTTCAGCTAGTAAATTCGGATCATGGTCAACAAGACGCCAGCTTAATGGCTTAGGGTCTTCGGCTATAAGGTTATCAAAGGATCTGATTGTAGACCCCGTGCCACTTCCAAGATCTGCAATTAGGGGAGGTTGGTTAGGGATAGAAACATCGTCCAACCAACGAATCGCTTGTTCGATTAAAGTTTTATCTCGGGCTCGATGGTCAGCACTTTCTCTTAGATCTAACCAATCTATGCTAAATCCACTCACGCTCAGTAAACAGCCTTAATGCACTGCATCACAAGTTCAGCACATTGAGACCATGAAGGTAAATCCTTAGCTGCCCTACACGCATTTAATTGCATTTTTTTTCTTAGGTCACCGTCTGTAATTACTTTACCAAGCGCTTTAGCGAGGGCCCCTGAGTCGTCAGGCGGAATAAGAATACTAGCCGATTTGGGAGCCACATCAGGAATCGCTCCAGCATTGGACGCGATTATGGGAAGACCATTTGCGATAGCCTCAGCTAAGACCATTCCGTAACCTTCAAATCTAGAGGGCAAGACGAAAACATCTGCGCTTTGATATTCAATAAACAGATCGCTGACCGCTCCCATAATATTGATCCTATCGGATAACCTGGTTGACCGCACCTTCTTCTCAACTAAATTAGCCCACACAGGATCAAGATTTTTATCGCCTATAAATCTGGCTTCCCATTGCAAATTTTTTAAATTCTTTAGCGCATCAATTAGGACATCATGGCCTTTGCGTTTTGTTAATGTCGCTACTGTTAATAGCTTCACGGGTTTGCCTTGGCACTTGGCAAAAGGATATCTTTTTGTCCCAGGTAGTGCGACAGTGATTTTAGATTTAGGTACCGAGTAGTCTTTCACCAAAACCTTACAGGTATTTTGACTAGTCACGATTACTGCTCTAGTAAAACGTAATGCTTGAGTTTCAGAGGACGTAAGAAATTTTCGTTGTCTTTCAGTCAGGCCGGTTTCAAGAGCGAGTGGATGATGAACTAGTGCAATCAAGAAAAGCCTATCTTTTTCCGCCTCGGAGATACGTTCCATTGCTCCAAACGCCAAGCCATCAATGATTACCACTGAACCATCTGGTATTAAAGCTATGGATTTTCTGGCGTGTTCTAGTGCGTCATCATTAGGAAATGGGAATCTCTCAGACAAAGATAAAGTATTGATATTTATCCCTAATTTCTTTAATTCTGCGATTAATCTACGATTATAATGATAACCACCGGTAAAGGTATTAAGATTACCAGGGAAAGCGAAGAAAAAATGTGATTTCAACACGCCATTTAGCCCCTTTCTTAGTTTTGATTTTTTGACTTGAGTACATATTAGCGATCTAGCATTAGGGTTAGTAATCTTGCACCAAATTGGTGTCCAGAATAATATTAGCTGTTAATAATTTTTTTCATAGAAGGCATGATGTCTAAACTAAAAGTTGCGCGCAAGGTTCAGACCCGAATACCCACAGATCATGGTGATTTCCAGCTATGCTATTACACGAATACCTTAGACGAAAAGGAACATCTTGCTCTATTTGCTGGTGAGCTTTCTAAGACAAAGCCAGTATTGGCTAGAATTCACTCAGAATGTTTTACTGGAGATGTTCTGGGGTCGCGGAGATGTGATTGCGGGGAACAACTTGATCAATCTCTGAAAATAATTTCTGAAGCTGGCGCTGGTATCCTAATTTACTTACGTCAGGAAGGAAGAGGGATTGGTTTGCTCGAAAAGTTAAGGGCATATAATCTTCAAGATAATGGCCTGGATACAATAGATGCGAATTTGGAATTAGGTCATGAGGCTGATGCACGAGATTATTCTATGGCTGCTCTTATTTTAAGCGACTTAGGTGTTGAGTCGGTTCAGCTGATTACTAACAACCCTATAAAAATAAAGGCACTTGAGCAGTCGGGTATTGAGGTAACAGAGAGAGTTTCGCTAGAAATAGCGGCGAATCCGGACAACGTAAGCTACCTGAGGACAAAAGCGCGACGCATGAATCATTTCCTACAGATTAAAACGTTGAAAAATTGAGCCAATGGATCTTAATGAGCAGGTAGAGCAATGGCTAGTTGGTATGCGCAGCAAAATGGACGCTTCGCCAACAAACTCTGAAACACCTAAACGGCCGATGGTAACTCTGAGTTATGCCCAAACCTGGGATGGCAGTATAGCTATTAAGAAGGAAGGGGCGCTGGCTCTTAGTAGTCAAACTAGTAAGCAGATGACTCATGCGCTTAGAAGCTGGCACGATGGTATTTTAGTTGGTATTGGTACGGTCATTGCGGATAATCCTCGTCTTAATGTTCGAGAATGGGGCGGTGATGATCCCCAGCCAATTATCCTTGATAGCCATCTTAGAATGCCTGTAACAAGTAGGGTTTGCCAAGACAATAAACGAAAGCCATGGGTCTTAACGACCGTCAATCCAGTTAAAGACCGGCCTGATTGTGAGCCAGTAATTATATCCACCGATGACGTGGGCAGAGTTGATTTGAAGTTGGCGCTAGAGTCTATTTATTCGAGAGGCATCCGACACCTGATGGTTGAGGGTGGAGCAACGGTAATCTCTTCATTCCTTAAGGCAAAGTTGGCTGATGCAATTGTATTGACCGTCGCTCCAATGTTGATTGGGGGTTATAAGGCGGTAGATGGCCTTTTGGCGGAGGATGGCAATTACTTGCCGAGAATTACTTCACTTAATAGTTACCAGCAAAATGATGAGATAGTGATTTGGGGCAGGCTTGAATACGAAGAAAAAGTTATATGAGCACAAGAGCTCATAATATCAGCGCAACTGAGGTATGGTTCACGGAGCCGGGCCAGGTAGAAATCCGTGCAAACAAGATTTCTGCACCGGAACCAGATCAGGTAATAGTATCGACAATATATTCCGCTATTAGTGCGGGTTCTGAATTACTGTTATACCGTGGCCAATTACCTCAAGATATCTCTCTAGACAGCACTATCGAGAAACTTCAAAAAGGCGCCATATATCCACTTCAATACGGTTATGCGTGTGTTGGTGAGGTCACGCAACTTGGCAGTAAAGTTGATCCGTCATGGAAAGGGGAAAAGGTTTTTTGTTTTCAGCCTCACGTAAGTCATTTTTTAGCAGAGGTTAAAGACCTTATCTTGATACCTAAAGATGTAGCTCTGCGCGACGCAGTGTTCTTGCCAAATATGGAAACTGCGGTTAATTTAATTCAGGATGGGAAGCCGTTAATAGGGGAAAGAGTTGCAATCCTAGGCCAGGGAGTGGTTGGGTTGTTGTTGTCGGCATTGTTATCGGATTTCCCGCTCTCCAGCTTGATGGCAGTTGAAAAGGATCCGAGTCGCAGGGACTGGTCAAAATATGTTGGTGTCGATAATGTTTTCAGCCTTGAGGAAGTAACTGCATCAGATGTGGCCGCTAGTTTTAATGCGGATCTTTTATATGAAGTTACTGGGCGTCCAGAAGCTTTGGATCTCGCGATAAAGTTGAGTAGCTACTGTAGCCGGTTAGTTGTTGGTAGTTGGTATGGGAATAAGGAGGTAAAGATTGATTTAGGCGGAGAAGCCCACAGAAACCGTCTCAATTTCATTACGAGTCAGGTGAGTACAATAGAGCCTGGACTTACTGGTCGTTGGGATAAAAAAAGACGAATAGATCTTGCGTGGGAAATGATTAGTAAAGTTGAGCCCAGTAAATTCATTTCACATTTAGTTCCTGTGCAAGAGGCGCCAAGTCTTTACCAAGACCTTAGTAATGGCGACAAGGGTTTATTGCAAGTTGTATTTGAATACCGGAACTGAAAAGGTAATTTATGTATAAAGTAGCTGTAACAAGAGATTTTATAGCAAATCATTTCCTGATCGGAGGTGATTGGGGTGATGAAAATGATCCGCATGCACACCACTATGTGGTTGAGGTGTGTATTGAAAGTGACACACTAAATGAGCATGGTTATCTGGTAGACATCGTTGATATTGAGGCAGGACTGGACAGTATTGTGAATTACTTTCGCGACAGTATGCTAAATGAGAAGCCCGAATTTAATGGCCTCAACCCGAGTATTGAGAACTTCTCTAGAATTTTGAATGAGAAGCTTATCGATAAAATCGTACTTGATTTCGAGGGAGTATTGTCGGTAAAACTTTGGGAGAACGAAGAATGCTGGGCCGCCTTTAGTAAGCAAATCCATTTGCCGTAAATCTCATTAGGATATCCAAAGAAAACTTTAAAGATTATGGCTTTTGTTGTGTTTGGGCTTTGAATTGTATTTTGTTAAATCGGAAAGGCAAACCATTCCAACTAGGAGGAGAAGTATATCTCTAGACCTGCTTATAGCGATAATGCCACCCGCACCGACTAATGTTAACTCAAGTATACCAAAAGACCAGAGCAGAGATGCTTCGATAGTGCCAAGGCCGCCCGGTATCGGCATTAAAAGCGCCAGCCTAATACCTAACATAATAAGGATAACATCGTAGAGTGTTGGTGCGAGATTTAGAGCGTCCAACATTAAGTATAGCTCAAGCATTAGGGCAAGCCATCCGACCAAGGCGAGAGTCAAAGCACAAAAAAGTTTAGATTTATTCCTACTGATTGTGAGTAAAATTTGATTTGCTTTAGAGGGTGTTTTTCGTCCGTTTTTTTCTAAAAGTAAATCTTCATTAAAAAACTTGGCGATCAAGTAGTTAAAGATTTTCATTAGCAAAATTGATTTTTTTATAAAAAAAGCCGCTGAAATAATTATTACCATTAGTGCTGAGAGGATGAATAGAAGCGCTCGATATAAGTCTACTTCAATGTCTGTTAGAAGAATGAAAATTATGCATAAAAGCAAAATAAAAAGATTAATTACTGTTTCCAAAAATCTGTCAATACCTACAGTAGCTATTCCAACATCTAAAGGTATGGCATGGTTTTGATTTAGCCAAAACACTTGAAGTGGCTCTCCTCCAAACTGGGGACCAGGGGTTAAAAAACTTACTAAACTGCCGGCTTGGCGTAATTTAAAAAAATAGGATAATGGAAGTTGGGTGCCGAAGATTTGAGCTAGGACTTGCCAGCGCTTAACAGCCAGGAAAAGTATCGCGACATTAACTACCAATAAGATAATCCAGCTCATGAGAGCTATGTCTTTGAGCCTCGATCCTAGTTCAGCGAAAGGCAACTCTTTAATTGTTACTACAATAAGAGCGCTGGCAAAAATCCAAATGAAAAAATTAAGAATGTCTTTTTTCTTCATGGTAACTTTTAAGAATTGCTTATGCGGCCGCTGACATATAGCCAGTCTAAGGAAAACCTGATTAAAAGTGGAATCATTAGTAACATTCCGATTGGTCGAGTCAATTCAGCCGGTATTGGAAACCAGAGTGACGTAGCTACCAGGCCCATTTGGTAGCCCGCTAATCGACGTCTAAATGCGTCGGGTGGAAGTGAAAATACTGGGAGCGATTGCTGCTTTCTGTAATAAATTCCAATCTTAAAAATATAATAAGCTAGGGACACGCTCAGGTAGCTGAAATGGAGTTTACCCCAGAGTATTGCTAAGGCTGGGGCAATAAGAAGTCCCATAGCGTCTAACTCAGTATCTAGCTCCTTGCCCAATTTTGTAGTTTGTTTCGTAACTCTCGCAATGTAGCCATCCAGTGCATCAGCGATAGCTGCTATAGTGTAGAATATTGCTGGGAGAAACAGAGCTAATGTGCTGAGCTCTGATTGATTTGACCCCAGAAAACCAGCTGTAGCCGCTACCAACAAACCTCTAAATAAAGTTATACGATTGCCTGTGCCCAGCTGAGGGAAATGTTTTCTGCTGAGTTCTTCATAGTTGAGAGATAAGCGACGAGAGCAGTGCCGGAGCACGTATAACCAGCTAACCAAGCTTAACAGTAAGAAGTTTAGAGTAGTTTGAAAATTTTCTGTGAGGGTTAGTATCGCTGCAATAACAAACAGTAACCCGGCGCCTTGAATGCCAATGCGTTTAACTTCTCTTTTAAGCAGCAATTCGGGTTCTAACATTTATTTTTACTCTGTTTAACTTTATCTATTAGAATTTTTGAGCAACACTAGATTACGGGATATTACGAGGAAGGCAATCTATATAAAAATCTGAGAGGTTAGTTCTCTTGCAGATTAATGTCATTTTAAGGAAAAATGATGCCCAGAAGAGATCTTATATTTAGGATCTCTGGATGTGAATGTAGATAGTATTCTTAATATAACCGTATGACTTCGTGAACGGGTTAAGAAGGCTCTTAAGCATATTTTAAAAAAAGGTAATTACAGATTGTAATTGATTCACTAAACTATCACGTAAGGATTATGACTTTTATTCCATATGAATGTACTAAAACCAAATGCTGAAAAAACATAGGGCGGCGTTTGTCTTGCGAAAGCTTGAAGAGGTGTTTCCAAACCCACCGGTTCCCCTATCGCATGAAAGCATATTTGAGCTATTAGTGGCGGTTCTATTAAGCGCGCAGTGCACAGATGAGAGAGTTAATAAAGTAACGCCGGCCCTGTTCGCTCGAGCCAAAACACCTCAAGCAATGGCCAGCCTCGACACTGACATTATTTTTAACTTAATCCGGTCATGTGGGCTAGCCCCCAAAAAATCTGTGGCCATTAAGGGGCTTTCGCAAATACTTGTTGAAAAGTTTAATAGTCGAGTTCCTGAAAATTATGAAGAATTGGAGGGTCTTCCCGGTGTCGGCCATAAAACAGCATCTGTAGTCATGTCACAAGGTTTTGGGCATCCGGCTTTTCCCATAGACACGCATATTCATCGGTTAGCCCAGCGCTGGGGCCTTACCAAAATAGGGAGCACTGTTCTGCGAACAGAAAGAGATCTAAAAGCTATATTCCCGGAAGAAAAGTGGAATGTTTTACACCTTCAAATAATATTTTATGGGCGAGCTTACTGCAGTGCTAGAGGGTGTGATGGCACAAAATGTGAAATTTGTAGAACTTGCTATCCAAAAAGGAAACAGCCATTAAAATTGTAGATGATAGGATTGTTAACTCTCGCAAACGACCACATAAAATCTTCTCGGCGGGCTCTTCCTTTATTATCCGATATCTGTATTATATTCCGGGCATGAAGAAATCAGAGGAAAATACGAGTGGCTAACCCCAATTATAATTTCGAAAAGCGCCAGAAAGAATTAGCCAGAAAGAAAAAGAAAGAAGAGAAGCGCTTGCGAAAGGTGCAGGTAGACGATAATCAGCCGAAGGACACTCAACCTATGTCAGAAAACGGTGACAATTCGGTTCCAACTAACGATTTATGGTAAATTAGTCGAAGTCAATGAATTTTAAATAAACTAAGGAAAACGTAGTATGAGTAAAGGTACAGTAAAGTGGTTCAATGCAGATAAAGGTTTCGGTTTCATTACTCCAGAGGATGGTGGCAAGGATCTATTTGTTCATCATTCGGAAATTCAAAGTGGCGGTGGATATGCAAGTCTCAATGATGGTCAGAAAGTAGAATTTGAAGTTGGTCAAGGCCAGAAAGGGCCGTGTGCAAATAAAGTTGTCGCTGTTTAAGATATAACCCATAACAAGTAAGTAAAGCGGATGCGCTATGCGCACTCGCTTGCCTGCATTATGTAAACTCTAAATGTCTAACGATTGGTCAGAAGCCGATAGAATGCAAAAGGGGAAGATCTTGTGAACTTTACCATATATCAGGAAATACAGAAACGGATGGAAGACCAAGAGAGAAGGGATGAAGCGGAAGAATACAGAAAAGAAGAACACAAACGTAGATTGGAACAGAAACTAATCGCAGAAAGAGGAAGGTTTGATAAATTAGAAGTACCGTCATCTGATTATTTGGAATAACAGAAGGGATGTTATAGGTCCGGAATTAGGTTCTTTAGTTGAGTCATTTTCACTGGATTGCGCCGAATAATGAACAAACTACTAACGACAATAACATTACTATGGTTTTAATTGCTATTACCGACCTACTATATGAAAATATTTAGAATTTGATCAGTCGCAAAAACACAATTATTTTTTACTAGAGATAATGTATGTCTAAGCATTCCGCACTAAATACTTTTGGCAGGTCTGGGAATCCAGCATTCACTAGGAACTTTGAACAAGTTGGAGCCATACCTGAGTTAGAGCGCATGACCCTGGATGGAGCTGTAAACAAAACAGCAATTTTGCTTTGCCTATGCTTTGCAGGAGCATTTATAGGATGGAACAGTCCGGCCCTGACAATGCCGGCCTTAATCATCGGAACGATTTTATCTTTTATAACGATTTTTAGAAGTCCCTCCAAAGCAGGTTCAACAGCTCCATTTTATGCGGCCTTTCAAGGAGTTGCTCTTGGAGGTATAACGGTATTTGCCGAGATGCAGTACCCTGGGATTGGCATTCAAGCAATAGGTCTCACTTTCGGAATTCTTGCCTCACTACTATTTTGCTATAAGAGCGGAATAATAAAGCCGACAGAAAATTTCAGGCTTATGATTTTTTCGGCAACCATGGGGATCGCTCTTTTGTATCTTGTTAGTTTCGTTATGTCGTTTTTTGGGTCGGGGATCGGTTTTATTCATTCCAATGGGCTATTCGGGATTGGTTTTTCCCTATTTGTGGTTGGAATCGCTGCGTTGAACCTTGTTTTAGATTTTGACTTTATCGAAGAAGGGGCAGAACAAGGGCTACCAAAACACATGGAGTGGTATGGAGCCTTCTCATTGATGGTTACTTTGGTTTGGTTATATATTGAGATTTTGCGATTATTAATGAAGCTTAGAAGCAGATAAAATGAATACTTTAATTTTTGGTCTTCTTACCATTATTTCGGTATTCATTTTTATGAAGTTAGGAAAAATTAAAGCTTCAAAAAAGCAACTAAACCGGAACGATCGAATAAATTGGGCGCGGAATAAAAAACCAAATTTTGATGAAGAAAACTATAATACAAAAATTCCCGAAGAAAAGAATAAACAAATCAATGACCAGTCAGAGAAATAACTTTTTGGATTTTTAGCTAGTATTGATATCTCGCCGACATAACATCAAAATACTTTTAGGTCGCTACTAGGGAGTAGGCACATCTGACCTCAGAAATTATAGTGGTCACTCATAAGTCTTACTTCAGGAAATTCTAGAGGCCACCTTTCGTCAATTTAATCGGATCTAAAAGCTTTAAAAGATCTTCTCGTTCCATATCAGTTTCTTCCATCGCAACATCAATTATCGGCCGACCTTCCGCATATGCTTTTTTTGCAATTTTTGCTGCCTGGCCGTATCCAATAATCGGATTTAATGCTGTTACTAATATTGGATTCAAACTAAGTGCTTTTGTTAAATTTGATTCGTTAACAGTGAAGTCTCGAATAGCTTTATCTGCTAAAAGATTTGCGCTACTGGTGAGGATATCAATGCTAGATAACAAATTATAGGCAATGAGCGGGAGCATAACGTTTAATTCAAAATTACCGGATTGGCCGGCTATTGTTACAGCAGAGTCATTTCCTATAACCTCGGCAGCCACCATCGCTGTAGCTTCAGGTATCACAGGATTAACTTTACCTGGCATGATAGACGATCCAGGTTGCAGCGGTTTAAGAGTAATTTCTCCCAATCCCGCAAGAGGTCCAGAATTCATCCATCTTAGATCATTAGAAATCTTCATGATTGCGACGGCCATCGTTTTTAATTGGCCAGACAAGGCTACCGCTGAGTCCTGAGAACCCATTAGTGGAAATGAGTTTTTAGCCTCGGAAAATTTAATATCTGTATATGATGAAAGATTAGCTGCAAATTTTCGTGAGAATTTGGCGTGAGTATTTACTCCTGTGCCAACAGCCGTTCCTCCTATCGCTAAAAATTTTAATGATTCAAGCGTACTCTTGATAAGATTTAAATTGTGTATTAATTGGCCTGACCACGACAGTAAGCTTTGGTCTAAACGGACTGGCATGGCATCCATCAGGTGCGTCCTACCTGTCTTACAGTAGCTTTTAACGCTTTCCGCCTTTTTTTCTATAGCATCAATAAGATTAAGAAAGGCCGGTAAAAAAAAGCGAGTTGTGTTCAATACGGCACTTACATGAATAGCAGTAGGTATGACGTCATTGCTGCTTTGTCCAAAATTTACGTGGTCATTTGGCTCGATCGAAATGCCGGAAATCTCACTAGCAAGATTAGCGATTACTTCATTTGCATTCATATTCGAACTTGTGCCGGACCCTGTTTGGAATATATCTATAGGGAAATGGCGCATGAAATCCTTATCTTCAATAAGCGCCTGACATGCGCTTATGATCGCTTCACCAACTCTATCATCTACGCAATTAAGCTCCATGTTCGTTTTAGCCGCAATAGACTTAATTATTATCAAGGCATTTATGAAAGAGTCGGGCATTTTTCTGCCACTAATTGAAAAATTATTTATTGCCCTTTGGGTCTGAGCGCCAAAAAGCGCTCCTAGATCTATCTCAATCTCGCCTAAGCTATCTTTGGCGAACCTTTTTTCGGAACTATCAGTTCTTTTCATGATTAAAACTTCCTTTTTCACTCGTTAGATTGATATAGATGATCATGATTTTTCACTTATTTCCAAAAGATACTAAATTTATTGGTAATAAACACCTCGAAAAGTCAGTTTTCGTAACATGTTAAGTAAAGAGGTTGGTTGACCTTTTATCGTCACTTGGTCCTAACCGTTAGATTTTTCTACTCAAGTTATTTAGTATTGCTTAAGTAAATAATCAGGAGTTGATTCACCTTAAGGCAAAAATATGAGTTGGTGGGGGAAAATAGCTGGTGGAACTTTTGGCTTTATGGTGGGAGGGCCACTTGGGGCTATGCTCGGTGTTGCTTTCGGGGATTATCTTGTAGGAGGGAAAGCAAATACGCGTTACGGTGATTCTCTTGGTTTAGGAGCCACAGAGAGAGTCCAGTCAGCATTCTTTGCGGCAACTTTTTCCATCATGGGATACGTTGCAAAATCGGATGGGCAGGTTAGCAAAGAAGAAATTTCCATGGCCGAGCAAGTAATGCGGCAAATGAATCTTAATCCTGAGCAAAGATCGGTCGCGATCAATCTTTTTAATGAAGGTAAAAAGGTTGATTTCTCAATGCAAGACGTCCTTTTTCAATTTAAACGTGAATGTTTTAGGAGGACAAACTTAATACAGGTTTTCCTTGAGATCTTAATATCTACTGCCTTAGCGGATAACGAACTACAAAAAAACGAAAAAAAGGTCCTAGAAAATATTGCACAAGAATTAGGAGTGAGTCGCTCCCAGTTTTATACGCTATTATCACGGATGGAAGGATTCGCGCACTTTGATGGAAGCCTCTCAGATGGAGAGCGAATCGAAGCAGCGCATGAACTTTTAGGCTTAGATAAAAATTGCAGTGAAGAAGAACTAAAGAAAGCTTATCGAAAACAAATGAATCAACATCATCCCGATAAATTGATAGCTAAGGGCTTACCTGAAGAAATGATTGATGTTGCTACAGAGAAAACACAAGATATTAAGGCGGCCTATGAATTACTCAAAAAAAATAGGAATTAACAACAAGCACCTAACTTCTCTCATGACCTGCGCTTTCCGAGGAGTGCCCTTTGAAGAGTCGAAAAAAACCTAGCGCTATGCGTCTAAGTAAATTTTTATCGCTTTCAGTTGCAATGAGTAGAAACCAGGCCAAGTTCTTTATACGAAAAGGACGTGTCTCCGTTGACGGTAATGTGATAGCTGACCCCAATTTTGAGCTCGCTGATACCAGTCAAGTGATTTTCGACGGCAAGTCGATCTCGATCGCGGCGTATCAGTATGTTCTGCTACATAAACCTACATCTTATGTCTGCGCTGCGAACGACACAGAGTACACCTCCGTTTTAAAACTCCTAAAAAGTCGATCGGAAGATCGCTATTATTATTTCGCGAATGTTCTGGCGCCTGAGTCAACTGGTATAGTGCTACTAAGCGATGATGCTCGCTGGACCAGCAGAATGAAGCGAAAGCTGCTAAAAAAACCGTGTGTTTATAAAGCTAGATCAAAAAAAATCGTCAGCGAGGATCAACTTCGACAGATAAGGGAAGCGTGGTCAGCACCTCTAGAAAATCAGACTAGCCCGATAGTTGACATCCAGCAACAAGATGAAAAGACTCTTTTGTTCAGCACGACTCAGACCCGCCTGAAGGAAATCATGGATATATTCTCTTCGGTGGATCTGGTGATTGAATCACTAAAACTGCAGCAACTTGGCAGATTGAGTCTTGGTGACTTAACAGAAGGTGGTTATCTGGAACTCACCGAGAATGAAATTAAGGTTTAGGCGTATTCCCGACTGCTTATGCGCGGAATCCCTGACGGAGCTGAATCGCATCAATGCCCATTAGTTGCTTGTTGAGCCGCATTATTATAGTCCTCATCTTCATGCCTTAGAGGAGGTGCTTTACCAAATGAAGGCTCCGGCAATCCGAAAACGCATGGGGGAGTGAAAGGGTACTTGTCCGTCAAATAATAGCCATAATTCCCATTCGCATCAGTAGCGCCATTACACATGTCTAAATTTCCTGTGTTTTCTGTGCTGTCATAAACCCAATCATCTTCATAACGACCTAAAGGTAGCCCGAAGTTTGTATCGAAATCTTCAGGGCGATTGACAATATCCCAAGGTGTAGGTGGAGTGCCATGATCGAAATTGGCTGGAATTCCTTCATAAGGGTCTCTAGAGTTGGTGTTGTTTAGTTCATAGGTTTTTAGAATATATCCAGACTCAGCTTTGACCAGGTCGCCATTTTCATCAACAAACCAATGTCCGTAGATTGGAAATCCATCTCTGGCGAAACCAATCAACGGTGAGCCACCTGCGGGGCCTAGTGTTTGATCGTTATTTGCTTGAAGCGGGTGAGTAACGGCGTGGTAATGATAAGTTCCTTCAAATCCATGACCGAAATAGTCATCGAAAATCGCAGCCATATTTTCTGCATTTGAATCATAGAGAGTATATGCTGGTAGTTCATACCAAACTGATAACCCGCCGCAGCCAGTTGCATTGCCTGCTTCATTAGCTCGATTGTGATCAGGGTTAAAACAAAATCCGGAGTCCATTGCAATGCCAACGCCATTAAGCAGAATCCCCTCGAGATTCATATAATTCACTGGATCTCGAGGGGTGTCTGCTGCATTCATATTGACGGGCATTTTTGGATCTACAGGAATGTAAGTTACGGAGACGTCATCATGGTCAATTTCTGAGACCCAAACACCAGATTGATTGCGTGCGCCTACTTCCCAACCAAAATCATGATTCGGAATCATGTTTGAAACGATTCGGCAATGGGTGGCTGATTTTACTGAGCTTGTCGGGGTGACGCTATCGTAATCCCATGCAATATTATTGTTGTATTCTCCACGTACGATTACTAATTCAATTTGAACTTTACTTACTACGTTCGTGCCTGGAAAGAACGGTGCCGATGGAAGAAAATTTGATCTATCTTCCATTCCGTAAGAATCGTAATTGCCAATATAGCTTCTGCAGTCTGGGTCGCGATTAGTAAGGACTTGGTTGAACAGTTGGCCGTTTAAAACATTGGGTAAATAAGTACGTGCCTCAACCGGATTCTTGGTTGTTTCAGAATTGGGGACGACAGTTGCTTCGGTTAACTGAAACAGTGTGCCTGTTAAGGTAAGTTTGGCCTGATAGACAGCATTTCCAACGAACACTTTTGGTATAGATAAAATGTTAGCAGAAAAATCAGAAGAATTTTTAGGAATAATTGTATCTTCTGGGTATGTTGAGTAAGTGCCTAATTCGAATACAGGGGGTTTAGAACCAATGACTAGATGTAACGTGATGTTGTAAGTTTGACTACCTGCGGTAACGTAGGGGACGACAAGTTGATTATCGATAAAGCTACTAGCGCCATCGATAGCTTCACCTGATAGGCTACTCATATATAGAAGAAACAAGTTGGCAATTGCTATTTTAGTCTGCATCAATTCAATCTCTGCAAATTTAAGCCGATTATTTTGATTGGCCTATGAAAGTTATTGGAGGTACTTGTCCTCGCGCTCCAAGTCCCTTAATATTCGGTACGCGAGCACTACCACCAATCTCAATCTAATGGAGCAACAATGTCAACTGCGACTCATAACTCAGGTTCACTCATGGAGATGTTCCTCGGCCCAACTCCACTTTGGTACAAGCAGGCGGTTATAGCCGCGCTTGTATTAAATATACCAGCATTCTTTATCCTGGGCCCGCTGGTAACTTCATGGATCATCCTGTTTGAGTTCATTTTTACACTAGCGATGGCATTGAAATGTTTCCCGCTGCAGCCAGGTGGCTTGCTTGCATTACAAGTATTAGCTCTGGGGCTCACAGATACCTACCATGTTTATGACGAGGTTTTGCACGGGCTACCGGTGATCCTCCTTGTTATTTTCATGGTGGCCGGGGTGCATTTTCTCAGGGAGATGCTCTTCAAGTTTATTAACAAGGTATTGCTGGGAATAAAATCTCGAGTCATGATGAATTTTGCGACGGTGGTAGTTGTTTCCGTTCTCTCAGCCTTCCTAGATGCCTTGACTATCCTCGCAGTCCTCATCGCACTAGCTACCACCTTCTACCTTGTGTATGAAAAAGTGATTACCAAGGTCGGGCACGAGCCCGGATTGCCTTCCGATGACAGCCATATTGAAGAAACACATCTGCAAGACCTGGAAGACTTTCGCGGATATCTCCGTGGTCTTTTGATGCACGGTGCAGTTGCTACCGCGATAGGTGGGGTAAGCACCCTGGTGGGTGAACCTGAGAATATTGTTATTGGAGGTCATACCGGCTGGGATTTCGTGACATTCTTCCTAGTTAATGCGCCTGCGACTATGCCAACCCTGGTGTCTGGTTTCATCATGTGTCTCTTGCTGGAGTACTTTCGGCCCTTTGGTAAGTTTTTTGGCTATGGCGCTGAACTACCAGAAAACGTACGAAAAGTGCTGGCTGCAGAAGATCAGCGAATTCAGGAATCAGAAACTGACAGGGATCGGCTGATAATCAAGATTCAAATATGTGTTTCCGTGCTAATGGTCATCGCCTTGTCACTGCACCTGGCTGAAATTGGCTTGATTGGTCTCGGAGTAATCATTCTTGCTTCTTCTTTGCTGGGTGAGACTAATGAGCATAACCTTGGCAAGGCTTTCGTCGAAGGATTACCTTTTGCATCACTCCTGGTTGTGTTCTTCGCCATTGTCGCAATGATTAACGATCAACAAATGTTCACGCCAGTTATGGAATGGGTATTGTCCATGGATGGCAGAATGCAGGTATTTATGGTGTTCCTGACCAACGGCGCCTTGTCCGCTATTAGTGACAACGTATTCGTGGCAACTATCTACATGGACCAGATCTCGCCACTATTGGAGTCAGGTGCTCTGACGCGTGAATTGTATGATGCGCAAGCTACTGCGGTGGTGATGGGTACGGGTATTCCCAGTATGTCTACCCCTAACGGACAAGCGGCCTTCCTGTTCCTGTTGATGTCAGG
>JAQWTK010000091.1 GCA_029242705.1 Gammaproteobacteria bacterium
TGGGTGGAAAGAAAGCTACTTCATCTCCTTCGGCTAAGGCTACACTTTTATCTGCTACGGTATGATTTACAGCAAACAAAATTTTAGGATTTTTTTCGTAAACTTGGCAAAAAATGGCGTCATTATTTTTCATATATTCGATAAGATCGCCCACATTATTCACGCTCGCCGGAAGAATCAAACTCTCTTCATTTTTATTTAACTGCTCTCTTATACTAGCGAAGTATTGAATTTTTAGCATGACTTTACTTAGGAGCGGACAAAGTGGCCGCTTTTTCCTCCAAGCTTTTCTTGCAGGTAAATAGAGTTAATGACCATCTGTTTATCCGCTGCTTTACACATATCATAAATCGTTAAAGCAGCCACTGAGACAGCAGTTAGCGCCTCCATTTCCACACCTGTCTGTCCTTTAACTTTGCCAGTGGCTATAATCAGTATTTGACTATTTTGCTCATCGATTTCAAATTCAATCTTTATGCTACTAAGCATTAAGGGGTGACAAAGGGGAATAAGTTGCGAGCAGTTTTTTGCAGCCTGAATTCCGGCAATTCGTGAAACTGCGAGTACATCTCCCTTTTTATTCCCTCCCTCTATAATCAGCTGTAGGGTTTCTGCCCTCATTGAGATTGAGCCTTTCGCAGTCGCAAGCCTTTCTGTTACCGATTTCTCGCCGACATCCACCATGTTAGCATTGCCATGTTCATCTATGTGAGAGAGTTTACTCATACGAGTATCATCCATTAATTGCTTTATCGCCTAAAGCAAGGTTGCGAATCTAAATTTATGTAGAATTATATACCATTGTTACATAGATAGATTAATACAAGAAAATAAGGTTATTCAATATATGAGTTTGGCCCTAAATCCTCCGCATCTCACTGTAGCTTGCATTATTGAAGAAAGAGGCAAATTTCTCTTCGTTAAAGAGAAAATTGGGGGCTGTATTGTATATAATCAGCCCGCCGGGCACCTGGAAAGTAATGAAACCTTGATAGACGCAGCGAAAAGAGAAACCCTTGAAGAAACAGGCTGGGTAGTGGATATTAGCCATTTTTTGGGGATATATCAGTACACCTCTCGAGATGAAATTTGTTACGTAAGACACTGTTTCGTTGCTAAGCCCAAAATTTTAAAAAAAGATTTCAAACTTGATGAACCAATTATAGATATTTGCTGGTTAAGTCCGAATGAGGCAAAGGCACTCTCCCATCAAATGCGCAGCCCGCTCGTACTAACAACATTAAAGGAGTACTTACTTGGTAATTTCTACCCCTTGGAATTATTAAATTCGGAAATTAAAACAAGGCCGAGAACATTAAATGCTTAACAAACATGTAATAGTTGGAATGTCCGGTGGAGTGGACTCTTCCATTGCAGCTTTCTTACTACGTGAGTCGGGCTATCATGTTGAGGGTCTTTTTATGAAAAATTGGGAAGAAGACGACGAGACGGAATACTGTACAGCTAAAGTTGACTTAGCTGATGCACAATCAGTGTGCAATAAGCTTGGAATTAATCTGCACACCGCAAATTTTGCTTCAGAATACTGGGACAATGTTTTTGAGCATTTTCTAGGCGAATATCGTGCTGGACGCACACCTAATCCAGACATACTATGCAATCGAGAAATCAAATTTAAAGCATTTCTTGAATATGCATCAGAGCTTGGAGCGGATTACATAGCTACAGGTCATTACGCCCGAAAAAAACAATTAACCAAAGAAATACACTTACTTAAAGCACTAGACAGTAACAAAGATCAGAGCTATTTCCTGTGTGAGGTAAATGAAACTTGCCTGCAAAGGGCTTTATTTCCGTTGGGGGAATTGTCTAAAGGAAAGGTAAGAGAGTTAGCCAAAGAGCTCCATTTATCCACTCATGACAAAAAAGATAGCACCGGTATATGTTTTATAGGAGAGAGAAAATTTAAAGACTTCTTGGAGAGGTATCTCCCCTCACAACCCGGTATAATTAAAACTCAAACTGGCGAAGAAATCGGCACTCACACGGGCTTAATGTTTTACACCTATGGACAAAGACAGGGTCTCGGGATAGGAGGTATTCGGAATAAACCTGAAGCCGCGTGGTATGTTATAGACAAGGACATGGAGAAGAATATTCTGATTGTGGCGCAAGGCAGTAAAAATAGTGGTTTATTTTCGAAGAATTTAATTGCAAGCGAGCCGTCATGGATAAATCAGTCAAAGCCTACATTACCGCTTAGCTGCTCTGCTAAAATTCGATACCGTCAGAGTGACCAAAAGTGCATAGTTGAAACTGCCCCCGAAAATCGCTTAAAGGTGTCCTTTGAAAGGCCACAAAGGGCGATAGCACCTGGACAATATGTAGTCTTCTACGATAATGAGCGTTGTTTAGGAGGAGCTATCATTGAACAATATCTCAGATAGCTTTAGTAATTGGGAAAATCAGAATATAACATTGGCTGCTGTAGTGCAGTGCGCAGCGCTTGTTTATGAGCTAGCATTTACCGGAAAGGCCGATCAAAGAAATCTAATAAGCTCAATAAATCCGATTTTTGTATTGAACCCAGGTTCATTCAATGATGTTTATCCAAATGTAGAGCAGCTGACCCTAGGATTAAATACTGTACAAAAAATATTCGCAAACAACAGGACTAGGAAAAACGCTGAGATAATACGCTATACGTTAGGCATGCTTACACTTAGACAGCGTCTAAAAAGCAGTTCTAGGATGCAGAGCATTGTTCGAGAGAGTCTGGAGCCAATGACGCCCCTTCATCCATTAGAAAATGATCGGGAAAACATGTCTCGCGAGGACTTAGAACTTTTAAAGCAAGATAGAACGTTCCGCCAACTATCGAATATTTATCGAGAGACTATCAGCACCATCTCTTTTCGGATACAAGTTGCAGGAAAAGTTGAATATCTAAAAAACGAAAATATAGCAAATCGAATACGAGGATTGTTGTTTGCCGGGATCCGTTCAGCGGTACTTTGGCACCAACTAAAAGGCAGAAGATGGCAACTTCTCTTTTATCGAAAACGGATCCAAGAGACAGCTGGAGCTATTCGGCAAAAGCTATTAATAGCTGTATGAGTACTAACTAAGGATTTATAAGCATGGCAAATTTACAGTATAGCCCCTTATTAGCGTTATCCCCTTTAGATGGTCGTTATAAGAATAAATGTGAAGAACTTAGTCCATTTTTTAGTGAATTTGGGCTAATGCGCTATCGGCTAAAAATTGAAATATTGTGGCTTAAAAAGCTAGTCAGAACACCCCAGATTAAAGAATTAGAAACAATAACGCCTAGCCACTTAGCTAGTCTTGATAAATTATATGAGTCATTTGATATCAATGACGCACAAAGAATTAAAGACATCGAGAAAGAAACTAACCACGATGTAAAAGCCGTAGAATATTTTATTAAGGAAAAATTTAAAAACAACTCAGATTTGAAGGATAGCTTAGAATTTATTCATTTCGCTTGCACATCTGAAGATATAAACAATCTAGCTTATGCGCTAATCCTTAAAGAAGGAAGAGATGAGGTTCTACTTCCAGTAATGAACGAAATAGTAAACCAGCTATCTGAGATGGCAAAAAAATATAGCGCGCAACCTCTTTTATCGCGCACACACGGACAACCAGCCTCCCCTACCACTGTCGGAAAAGAAATTGCAAACGTTGTTCATCGGCTCCGACGGCAAATAATCCAGGTTCAAGAAAATGAAATCCTCGGAAAAATTAACGGCGCAGTCGGGAATTACAATGCGCACGTTGTCGCATACCCTAATATAGATTGGATAAAGTTCTCAAAGGAATTTGTGTCCGAACTTAACCTCACGTGGAACCCCTATACAACTCAGATTGAGCCACATGATTATATTTCTGAACTTCTCGATGCGCTCGGTAGATTTAATACGATTCTTATTGATTTTAATAGAGATATTTGGGCTTATATTTCTTTAAACTATTTTAAACAAAGAGCCGTCAAAGGTGAGATCGGTTCTTCGACCATGCCTCACAAAGTAAATCCTATTGACTTCGAAAATTCAGAAGGAAATCTGGGTCTCGCTAATGCCATTTTCAATCACCTTTCTGCAGAGCTACCAATTTCTCGCTGGCAAAGAGATCTAACGGACTCAACCATGCTAAGAAATCTAGGGGTAAGTTTTGGTTATAGCTTAATTGCGTACAGATCAAGCATAAAAGGACTCACTAAACTAGAACTCAATAGCGCCGTGATCGATGAAGACATAGATAACTGCTGGGAAATTCTTGCAGAACCAATTCAGACGGTAATGAGGCGCTATCGTGTGCCAGAACCATACGAAAAGCTTAAAGAGTTAACTCGCGGAAAATCAATCAACAAAGAGACAATAAAAATATTTTTAGAAAAACTAGATATTCCTGAAGACGTTAAAAAGGAACTTCTGATGCTTTCACCAAGAACTTATATAGGAAATGCTATAAAGCAGGCCAGCGATATTTGAGCAAGCCATTCCTTAACCCTAATTTCGATAAGAAACACTTTTTAGAAAAAAAGTGGTGTAAGACCCCTTTCTTTTTACCCAATCTAATTTCATTCAATGATCTGATTTCAGCTGAGGAGTTATCAGGACTGGCGTGCGAGGAGTTTATAGAAAGTCGCTTAATAACCAATGACAAAGAATTTTCTCTTAGGCATGGCCCATTTTTAGAAAAAGAGTTTATGGAACTCCCAAATAGTAACTGGACACTACTTGTTCAGTCGGTGGATTTATATTTGGAAGAGATAAAAAACTTAAAAGAATTATTTAACTTCCTACCTAACTGGCTTCTCGAAGATGTAATGATTTCTTACGCAACGCCTGGTGGCGGTGTAGGGCCTCATTTTGACCATTACGATGTATTTTTAATACAAGGTCAGGGACAACGGCGTTGGCGAGTCGGACAGAAATGTGACATCGATACTCCGATTGACGATTCTTCGGGGTTGGAACTCTTAAGCAATCTAAAGGCTTCTCAGGAATTTTTACTAAACCAAGGCGATGTTCTTTATATTCCCCCAAACTTTGCCCACTGGGGGGAATCAATTGATGAAAGTATTTGTTTCTCCATAGGTTTTAGAGCCCCCTCCGAAAGTGAAATGCTCGAAGGCTTTGGATTGATGATAGCCTCTAAAACCTCTGCTTTTAATAGGTTTATTAGTAAGCATAGAGGCCCATTATTGAAAGAACACGGAAAGATTGACGATGCGGACTTACGATCCGCATTCACAATGATTCAGTCTCGATTGAGTGATTATGGGGAGTTTTGCCAGTGGTTTGGCTCATTTATGACTTCGCCTAAATACCCTGAATTATTCGAAGAAATAGATAATGGGATAAATTTCTCACAAATTATGGCGGCTCAAAAATTAGGAACATTAGCCCTCAATCCCATTTCAAGGCTAGCATATTGCGAGCTTCCCAATCGGGAGCAAATGTTGCTATTTGCAGACGGAAAATCTTATAAATTATCAATAAATAATATTAATCTTATTTCAGGTATTTGCGACTTAAATCTTTGTATTAATGAGTTATTAAAAGATTACGAAATAAGCGAAGAACTTAGTAAGGTATTAGTAGACCTCTTTAAAAAAGGTGCAATCCAAATCTTAGATAATTGAGTTAGGCTTTCGCAGATTAAGGTTTATAAGATTAAGTCTCGATTACTAGCCTTCAAAAACTCTCTTTTTAGCTCTTCATAATTGTGAACTGCGGGGTATTGGGAAAATTCCGATATGACGTTCTCTGGGGCGCGGAAAAGTATCCCAGCATCAGCCTCTGATAGCATAGTAGTATCGTTATAAGAGTCTCCGGATGCGATCACACGAAAATTGAGCTTATGGAACGCCTTAACACATTGCCTTTTAGGGTCTTTCTGGCGAAGTTTGTAGCCCGTAATTACGCCAAGTTCGTTTACGATTAAGCGATGGCAAAATAACGTAGGATAGTTCAATTGCCTCATCAATGGTTCCGAAAATTCATAAAAAGTATCTGATAAAATAATGACTTGAAATCTCTTCTTCAACCAATTCACAAACTCAATTGCACCATCCATTGGAGTCATGACACCTATTACTTCCTGAATATCGCTTAAGCCAAGATTATTGTCCTTTAATAATTGCAGCCTCTGTTGCATTAATTCATCATAATCCGGAATGTCTCTAGTAGTCGCCCTGAGCTCCTCAATACCAGTCTTTTCCGCAAACCCAATCCAAATTTCCGGTATGAGGACACCTTCTAAATCTAAGGCAGCTATTTCCATCTTAATTAATCCCCTGATTAGTATTTAAGTCTTATTAAATCAATTATTTAAACCACTATACTAAATTAGTTTATACAATAGTGTTTTTAGAAATTACTTGTTAGCCACACCATGAGGCACATGACCAGTTGTTACATGCTTGCTAGCAGACTCGCAATGTGATTCCTGATCATCAAAAAAGACGTCTGCATCAAATGCCTGCAAAAACTTACCCTTCTCTAAGCCACCTAGGAAAAGTGACTCATCGATTCTGACGTTCCAGGCCCTAAGGGTTCTAACGACTCGCTCGTGTGCCGGAGCTGACCGGGCAGTGACTAAGCAGGTTCGTATTGGAACCTCTCCTGGAGGGAAAGCACTCTGTATTTGTTGCAAGGCAGCCAAAAACGGCTTAAACGGCCCGCCGCTCATGGGCTCATTCGCCGAGTCTATCTCATTTTTTGTAAAAGCTTCTAGGCCCTCAGTTTTGTATATCTGCTCAGATTCATCTGAAAATAGCACTGCGTCTCCATCAAAAGCTATTTTTAGGGCTTCGTCTCCAGTTAAACTCTTGTTGGAAGGTAAAATGGTAGCCGCCGCTATTCCTAACTCTAGAGCCTGTCGAACATCGGCACCATCTGCAGACAAAAATAGGTGTCCGTTGAATGCACCGATATAACGATGCGGCAAATCACCTCCGGAAAAGGCGGCCCGGGTTATATTCAACCCATAATGCTTAATTGAGTTGAATACCCTCAGTCCAGTGTCGGCAGAATTTCTCGATAGTAATATCACTTCAACAACTTCTTGCTTTAACAAGTAGTTCAAATTCAATAGTTTTTGAACTAGATTAAAAGCCACCCCCTTCTCCAAGGGCTCATCTTCATATTTGATTTGGTACTTTTGATAAGCCTCGAGCCCCTGTTCTATATAAACCTCATGGCTCTTAGCCATATCGAACAATGCACGTGATGAAATGGCTATAACTAATTGTTTTATATCTCTATTATAATTTTTTGTCAAAATTAAACCTGTTTAACACGGTGAATGACTGTCACACATAATTTACAAGACCTCAGGCTGGTAGCTAATGCCGGTTCCCGCGAGACCACAGTATCCAGCTGGGTTCTTTGCTAAGTATTGCTGATGGTAATCTTCAGCATAATAAAATTCGTCTAATCTTCTGATTTCAGTAGTTATTTCCCTATACCCTTTAACATGTAGAGCAGCTTGCGCCCTCGGAACCCCCTCCAATGAAGCATCAAGCTGAGCCTGATTCGTAGTGTAAATAGCTGAACGATATTGGGTACCAATATCATTGCCTTGGCGCATACCTTCAGTTGGGTTGTGTGACTCCCAAAAAATGGTGAGTAAGTTCTGAATACTGACTTCTATAGGATTATAGAAGAGCAGCACCACCTCAGTATGGGCAGTTAAGCCAGAGCAAACATCCTCATAACTTGGATGCTTAGTTATGCCTCCTGCATAGCCTACGCCCGTGCTATATACCCCTGGTTGCCCCCAAAAAAGCCTCTCCGCGCCCCAAAAACAACCCATCCCTAAAGCTAATTTCTCTAAATTGTCGGGTACCGGTTCAACGATTCGATTCCCTGAAACATAATGTATCGGAGAAAATGTCACAGAATCAACTCGATCGGGGATCGCTGTCTCTTTAGTAGGCAGAGTTAATTTTCTATTTCCAGACTTGAATAACATAAGCTTCTTCTAATTCCCAAACTTTATTGAATGATCAATATGGTTGCGGCATGATGCCTAGCTAAATTAAGATCTCATCGCACTTCCTATTTCTGTAAAAGATTATATTATTAAAAACGCTTCGAAACTCATCTAATGCATTAATTTGGGATAATTCATGTCTATAAAATATAAGTTTAATGTTTCTCAATTGACTAAAATCCTTGTCTTATCTGTCGGCATGACCTTCGCCGCCAACAGTTCTCCGATTACATCATTATTTATTAACTCAATTAACGAGGTCACGAAGCCGGCTAAGAATAACGCCATCGCTAGCAATGATCTTCTCGCGAGCAACAACATTACACCTTTCAGAATTTCGATTCCCGAAGCGGACTTAGAAGACCTCCAAGAACGCCTAAATAGAACAAGATTACCTGATCAACTCAATGGAATAAGCTGGGAATACGGATCGGATCTTTCTTATATGAGAAAAGTCCTTTCTTACTGGCAAGAAGATTTTGACTGGAGAGAGCAAGAAAGCCTATTAAACCAATTTGATCACTTTAAATCTGAGGTTGATGGTTTAAATATGCATTTCATTCATCAACGTTCTCCAAACCCTAATGCCATACCTTTGATGCTTGTCCATGGATGGCCTGGATCGATATCAGAATTCAGTAAAATAATCGGACCCTTGACTGATCCAGTCTCCTACGGAGGTGATATCTCTGATTCCTTTCATATAATAGCACCTTCTTTACCAGGATTTGGCTTCTCCGATATCCCTAACGAGACAGGCTATTCTCCTGAAAGAATCGCTAAAATACTCGCGCTCTTAATGGAAGAAATTGGCTATGAGAAATATGCTATTGCCGGTGGTGATTGGGGAGCAATAATAAATCGACATATCGCAAATCATTATCCGGAACGGCTAATCGGGCTGCATTCAAATATGATTTTAGCTTCACCACCCTCTGATGAAAATCAAAGAAGCCAAATAAGTGAAACGGAAAATTCAAAAAGATTAGATAGACAAAGATATATGCTCAATGAAGTTGCGTATCAGCAAATACAGGGCACTAAACCTCAAACTTTGGGCTACGGCTTAACGGATTCACCTTTAGGCCTTGCTTCATGGATTATAGAAAAATTTCATGGTTGGACAGATATGCCCCAAGGGGCGGGAGGAGATCTTAATAACCATTTTACTATGGATGAGTTACTAACAAATGTCTCAATCTATTGGTTTACTAACACTATTACGTCCTCGACAAGAATTTACTATGAAAATAGGAATACACCACAGGAAAAGCCAATGGACTTTATCGACGTTCCCACCGGCGCATCCATCTTTCCTGCGGAAATATTCATAACTCCGCGCACCTGGGCGGAAGCAGCTTACGATTTGCGACATTGGACAGTAATGGAAGAAGGCGGGCATTTCGCCGCGCTAGAGAAACCAGTACTTTATTTAGAGGATTTACGAACGTTTTTTAGATTGTTGCGGTAGTTAAATAATTTTTAAATTCCAATCCAAATATTATTAGCGAGAAATCGAGCTAACTATGACGAATCAATCTAACGGTAACAAAACGGCGGGGATTTTAGAATGGGTCGAGCGCTCAGGAAATAAATTACCCGATCCAGTGTTTATATTTCTCTGGTGTATTGCTGCCATAATAGCGGTAAGTGTGGCAGCTAACTTCTTCGGAGTCTCTGCCTACCACCCTACCCTACAAGATAGCGATGGCAATCCAATAATAATCCATGCTGAAAGCTTAATTTCAGCTGCTAATATTCAACGACTTTTAATTGATATGCCCGCTACATTTACAGGCTTCCATCCCCTGGGATATGTCTTAGTAGTTATGCTAGGGGCTGGTGTAGCAGAAAGATCGGGATTATTTGCAGTTGCAATGAGTGCGGCAATGTCAAAAGCACCTAATAGACTTTTAACTCCATCGGTCGCATTGATTGGAATGCTAGGGAATCTTGCCGCAGACGCAGCCTATGTGGTCTTAATTCCTCTTGCTGGCGTCGTATTTGCTGCGGCAGGGAGACATCCCATAGCGGGTATTGCTGCTGCATTTGCAGGCGTTTCTGGAGGGTTTTCTGCAAACCTTATTCCTGGGCAATTAGAACCATTGCTGTTTGGGATTACTGAAGCGGCTGCGGAATCATTAGACCCTTCGTGGAATGCCAATATGGTGGGTAACTGGTATTTTATCAGTGGAATGACATTCGTTTTTCTTCCAGTCATATGGTATGTCACGGACAAAATTATTGAGCCACGACTTAATACAACTTCTCCGAATGATCCCATTAGTTCCACCGCAGGTATAATTAAGGAACCCAATTCACGGTTAGAGAAGAATGAATTGCAAGGATTGAAACAAAGCGGTATTGCCTGTCTATCGATTATTCTTCTTTGGTTTTTCCTTTGTGTGGGTCCAGGAACGCCTTTAATCGATGATAACGCCTCTGGGGTTGCTCGCTTCAATCCATTATTGCAATCTCTAGTTGCCGCATTTTTTATTTTATTTCTAGCTGCAGGGTGGGCCTATGGACACGGTGCAGGAACTATTAAAACGCATAGAGATATAGTAAAGATGATGACTGAAGCGATGGCTGACCTAGCGTATTACTTAGTCTTAGCCTTCACGGCAGCCCATTTCGTTGCAATGTTTAATTGGTCAAACCTTGGTTTAATATTTGCCATTAATGGAGCCGCTGTACTAGAAGGCTCAAATTTACCTGATTCTATACTATTAACCATAATTATTTTATTTGGCGCCACTATTAATCTTTTCATTGGTTCTGCAAGCGCTAAATGGGCGCTATTAGCACCCGTATTAGTTCCCATGTTAATGTTAATTGGAATAAGTCCTGAGATGAGCACAGCAGCATACCGTGTAGGTGATGGTGCGACGAATATTATTACGCCATTAATGCCTTATTTCCCCTTGATACTTATATTTTGTCAGCGATGGAATAAAGAGTTCGGCATCGGAAGCTTGGCGGCAACAATGCTTCCCTATTCATTGCTATTATTATTGTCTGGCTTACTAATGGTTGTTGTGTGGGTAGTTTTTGCTATCCCACTAGGCCCCAACGCTCCGGTAAATTTTAGCTTGTAATATTTTTGCAAATTCAGGAAAAAGCATGAATAATAAAATTGGACTACTTACAATTATTGCGACTCTATCTTCATCTGTCCTTTCTCAAAGCATTGACTATCCAGATTCGTTTAATGAACCCATGCAACTTTTCCCCGAAGCGATGGGAGATTTTCATTTTCCAATATCATCCGATAATGAAACCGCTCAAAAATATTTCAATCAAGGCTTCCAATTAATGTATGCCTTTGCGAAGGAAGATGCCGCACGCTCATTTCAGGCATCTCATCTGTTAGATCCAGAGTGTGCAATTTGTTGGTGGGGTGAATCTTGGGCTTGGGGCTCTTACTTGAATGGAGCAATGACAACAGCGCAAGCACCTCGGGCGTATTTTGCTCTCCAACAAGCATTATCCAGGATCGATACAGCTACTCCGAAGGAAGCCGACATGATAAGGGCCCTTGAAGTTCGTTATGTTGAGAATTTTAATCCTGAAACGCGAAGAACCCAAGATCAAGAATATGCTGAAGCTATGGCTGTTCTCGCCCAAAAATACCCAGATGATGATGATCTTGTCACCTTGTATGGAGACGCCTTATTCCTTTTAGAAGAGAGGCGAGGATATAGGAGCCTTGAAGACCCTAATGTGACACGGTTGCATAGTGTTCTATTATCTGTCTTAGAAAGAAATATACAACACCCTGGAGCATGCCACTTACTAGTCCACGCAACAGAATCAACCCCAACCCCAGAGCTGGCAGCTCCGTGTGCCAAATATCTTGGCAATACGATTCCCGGAGCTAGTCACATCAATCATATGCCTAGTCATACATGGAACGAAATGGGCTTATGGCGCGAAGCAGTGAGGTCTAATACGCTGGCGTCGCATTCTGATCAGAAAGCAGCAATTGGAAAAGGTTTTGCAATTTATCCCACACATAATTTAACGATGCTCTACTATGCAGCGAGTATGGGCGGCGAAAGTGCCGCAGCTATCCAAGCTGCCAAAGACTTGGCTAAACTTAATAATAATACTGCTATGCTATCACTCGCTTTGATAAGATTTGGTCGCTTTGACGAGGTTTTAGAAATAGATAAAAAACCTAGTGGCGAGATTAACCTCAGCATGTACGATTTCGCCCAAGGGTATGCTTCTTTAAAAGAAGGAGATATTCAAACTGCTAAAGCAATTGCAAGCTCGCTTCGCGAACTAACAAAAAACACAAGCGCGCGTTTTCGATTCCATGATGGAAAAGACATTATCGGCACTATGACAGGAATTTTAGAAGGGGAAATCGCCTGGTCAGAAGGAAATCTTGAAGCGGCCGCAAATGCCTTTCGTGATGCTGTAACATATTACGAGAATTTGAATTATGACGAGCCCGAACCTCTACCGTTTTCCCCTAGACATTGGCTCGGAGCAGCCTATATGGAAATGGAAGCTTATGAAAATGCGTTAGAGCAATATCAAAAAGATTTAGGTGAGCACCCATATAATATTTGGGGTTTGTGGGGAGCACAACAAGCAATGAATAAATTAGATAAGTCCAGCGAGGATATTGATAGGGACCTTAACAAGGCTTTTTCATTTGCGGATATTTGGCTGCCAAATACAAAATTATAATCCTACGCCGAGTTCCTTGACGCGTTAATATTACCGAAAAGGCTGCGTATAACCATATTCTCGTAAAGCTCAATCTTCTTCAGATCAGGTGACTTATTTCTACTTAGTGATCTAATCTTTATCAAAGCAAATTGCTGGATGATCAATAATGGCAGCACTACCTTTTGTCGCAAGCCTATACTGTGACGACTCCCAGGGTGGTCCTCCAATAGAACAGATTGATCAGATATCTTTAGAGCCATCTCAACACTAAGTTCAAATTCTGAATAAATTAGATCCCAAAATCCCCCAAATAGCTCATCGTCCTTCATATAATTAGTAAGCGAAAAATTTGTTTTACTCATACTCTGCATGCTGTTACCTATCAAGGCGCGAAAAAATCCAGACTGCTCATAAAGGCTAATACACTCTTCTATCCTCCCTTGTTTCTCGAGGGATTTAAGTGCACTACCCAAGCCAAAATATCCTGGAACATTTTGCTTTAATTGACCCCAAGCACCAACAAATGGAATAGCTCTCAGATCTTCAAAGTTAAGTTTCTTATCGTTGCCACGTTTACTAGGACGACTTCCTATATTAGATTGCGAATAATAATTTAGGGTGCTCATCTCTTCTAGATATTTAAGAAATAAAGGATGAGATTTAAAATCTTTATATTTTTCGTAGGCATTTTCCGCAAGTTCCTCTAATAAATCGCGTTGTTGAGAACTTAATTCTCGCTCCGGACGTTCATAAAGATTATTTTCTAAACCAGCCGCTAATAATTGTCTTAAATTGTGCGCTGCACCTATTTGGGTACCATAGTAGGAGCTAATTGTCTGCCCTTGAACGGTTAGTTGTATTTGGTTCGATTCTATAGTTTTGCCAAGTGCGGCATAGAATTTATAGGTACTCCCGCCACCTCTGGCCGGAGGTCCGCCTCTCCCATCAAAAAAACAAACCTCGATATTATTTTCTCTTGATACTCTAGTCGTGTCTTCTTTAGCCCTGTAAATTGACCAGTTAGCCATTAAATAGCCGCCATCCTTAGTACCGTCAGAGAAACCAAGCATTATGATTTGTCTATTTCTCCTAGAGTTCAAATGGTTTCGATACTCTGTAAGACAATATAATCCATCCATGCTTTTAGCTGCATTTTTTAAGTCTTTTATAGTCTCAAATAACGGAACTATGTCTACGCTCAACTCTTTTAGATTCCACCCAGAAAGTTTAAACAGAGCAATCAGTCTTGCAATATCTAGAGGCCCTCGGCAATTACTGATAATGTAGCGATGACATGCAAGCTCGCCATTTTCCTCTTGAATTTTTTTCATTTCTTTTAAGGAATTAAGAGTATCTAAGTAGACGGGGTCTTTAATTAACTCGAGATTTAATTTATTTTCAATAGCGAACAGCGCCTCAATCTTTTTATCTTCTGAATAATCTTCAAAATCAGGATGTAATATAGATGGATGGGTTTTTAGTACCTCTTCCAAAGTCTTTGCAAGCACTCGTGAATCTTGACGGATATCAAGACTAGCAAAATGAAACCCAAAGGCATGTATTTTTCTCTTAAAAGAGATTAGCCTATCTACGAATAAGCCTTGGTAATCAATTTCTAAAGAAGTTTGAATTTTATTAACAATTGAAATCAATTCATCAGGGCAAGAAAAACTCGCAGGGATTTGGTTAGTTAACTCTTTATGTAAACGCTGCTCGATTTCATCGATTTTATTGGACACTCCAGAAAAGCTCAGCCTTCTCTTTATAGATCTAATTTCTTTGTGGTAGCACTCGATAATACGTGCTCGTAATTTTTCCGAAACTTTCTTAGTTATATGAGCAGTCACAAGAGGGTTGCCGTCTCTATCTCCTCCTGGCCAAAAACCGATACTCAATAACGGCTCTGAATTAAAGGAGCGTTCTGGCAAATACTTACCCAGAGAATCTAATATGCCGCCAACCGCCTGGTAAAAAATATTACCGAGGTACCAAGTAAGTTGCGAGGCCTCATCTAACGGAGATGGCTTTTCTTTTTGGTAAAAAGGCGTATTTCCTAGCTGTTGCAATAATTCTCGTGCCGTCGATATATTATTAAGCTTTATAGCCTCAGTTAAATCCGTGATTATCGCTAAGACCGAACCTGGATAAAATTGTGTAGGGTGTGCTGTTAAGATAACTCTTGCACCAAATGATAAGAGAATAGAGTTAAATTTTTTCTGCAATCCTTCAGATTCTACCCGCTCAAGTAATTGTCTTAATTTATTTGACTCTTCGGTCCGATGAATCTCCCGATAAGCAGCATCTTCTAATGCATCAATCAGAACTATCTGTCTCTCTACATATTGAATTATCTTGAATAAAAATTGAGACTTTTTATTTTCATCGAGACCCGGGTGATGAGACTCAAAGAACTGATCTAAAATCTCTTCAGGATTTAATCCGCCAGCTAGTCCATTACTACTGGTTTCCTCTAGAAGCGGCAATAGCAATCCTGCCTGCTCCACCGCATCCAAAGGCAGAGTCAGGAATAAACTATTGTAAAGTTGATATTTTAACTCAACTAAATTTTCGTAATGGTCTTTTACTGCTCTTTCAGACATAAAGCTAAAGTCTCATCGTTTCTAAAATTTGTAAATAATTCACTAACTTCTCGTCTTATCAAATATACTTGTTTAGAAAATCGTTAAGATTTTCTAAAATTCCACATAAATCTTAAAACAAAGCGTTATAATAACAATTTGAGTGGCTCGGCGCCTCTAGATGCTTGTAAAATAAGTTGCTGATCAATTATTAGAATCTCTCTGAATGAATACTAAAATTTTTCACAAAATAACAATATTACTATTTCTATTATTGTGCACCCTACAGCTTTTAGCTCAACCAGATATAGCATTAGGGCCGGAAGCGAATGATAGCCCATGGCTCTGGAATTTGGTGATAGCGCTAATTGTTTTGATATTTACTGTCGCTAGCGCTGCTTTGCCTTTAGCGGCAATGAAGCAATGGAAAGGTAAGTGGTCAATAGCAGCTGCATTCCCATTAGCTGTATTAGGGGCTTGGGTCACTATTATTGTTCTGGCAAAACTACAATCGTTTGACTCTCACAGGCTATGGCCATTCGAGATTTTTGCGTGGTCTATGATTAACATGGTTTACATGGTCAGCATAATGACCATTAAAAGAATTCTTGATAAAGAATCTCTATCTAATTAGATTCATAGCGTATTACTTTAGTATATTAAAGATAAAATTAAAGTATAAAAACACCTACCAGATAAAACCCAATCGTAGCCATGCACGCACAGATAAGCGCATAAGGTAATTGTGTTCTGACATGCTCGATATGATTGGTCCCAGAAGCCATAGAAGCGACAACTGTAGTATCACTAATTGGAGATGCATGATCCCCAAACACTGCTCCAGATAAAACGGCCGCGAGAAACAAAGCTGGCTCAGCACTTAGCCCTACTCCCATTTGAATCGCAATAGGAATCATGATTGCGAAAGTTCCCCAACTCGAACCTATAGAAAATGCGATAACGCTAGAAATAATGAATAATAATGGAAGAATTGCTGAAAAAGGGATAGTTTCTTGCGCTAATTCGGCGACATAGATGCCTGTCCCTAAGGAGTTCGCTATATCACCTAGAGCTAGAGCAAACAAAAGGATTACTGCAATAGGTAAAAATTCTCCCGCACCTTTAAAGAAGACCTGCATTAAAACATCGACAGTAAAATGCCTGTTTTTTAATGCTAAAAACCAAGAAACAAATAACGCTATTAAAACGGCCCAAAGCACAGAGATTGAACCTGAGCCCTCTATAAGGCTGCCCGAACCGGTAATAAAAAGACCAGCTGGCATTGAAAATACCATTGCCATTATTGGTAGCAGCATGTATCTCGCTTTATCATTTTCATCTATAGTGTTTTCACTATCGAACTCCGAAGAGAAGGCGCCAGGTTCTTGTTTAATAGTCTTGCTCGCTAAACGCTCTTGCGCTTTTTTCATGGGACCTAGATTTATATCCCATGCAATAACAAAAGCAGAAAATAATATGACAATAATCGGGTATAAATTAAATGGAATAGCGTAGATGAAAACCTGCATTGGCTCTAGTACGTTATTCGAAGAAATTAAACTAATAATTAACGCACCCCAAGCATTTAATGGAATCATTATGCATATAGGAGCCGAAGTGGAATCGATAATATACGCCAATTTTTCGCGAGCTATTTTATATTTATCAAATAATGGTCGAGAAATAGAGCCAGCAACAAGTAAGGTTATATTGGACTCAATAAATATAAAAACGCCTGTAAGATAAGCCAGCCACTTTGCCTTAGTCGGGTTATTCACCCACGCTCTACTTTCAAGATACGTTATAAATCCTCTCATACCACCGAGTTTTTCTATTGTCGCGATTAACCCCCCAATAATCAGAGTAAATAGGATAACCCTCGTATCAGCCGAATCCTCAAATACCCTTATAATGCTATCTATTCCCAATCCTAGGCCAGAAATTGGATTGACTTCAGACAGCAGACAATTACCAATCCAAATACCGATCCCTAAAGAAAGTATCACTTGCCTAGTTGATATCGCTAGGACGATAGCTAGTAACGACGGAAGTAAAGATAACAAGCTTGGTTCATACATATCTGATTATTTTCTCAGTGTCGCGCTCTCCGGCACGAAGATATTCACTAGCAATAGAGCCTTTTCTGTAAATTTACCTAAGAAAAAGCTAGCTTATTGGGATGAACCTTAT
>JAQWTK010000094.1 GCA_029242705.1 Gammaproteobacteria bacterium
GTTACTCCAGATCCTGATGAGGTTACATGGATCAATCCCAACCTAACCCCAGGAGAAACCCGCAAGGTTATTACTGGCATCCCGGGAAAGACAGGAATCGTCTACACGTTAGATCGGGCTACTGGAGAATTCCTTTGGGCAACTCCGACAATTGAGCAAAATGTGATAGTGGACATCGACGGATCTACTGGGGCAGTTACGGAGAACCCAGAACTTATTTTTAGAGAGGCAGAACAAATTGTCTTCGTTTGCCCAACCTGGCTGGGAGGCAAAGACTGGGAAGCCGGCGCCTATAGCCCTTTGACTAATACCATGTATTATCCGCTGCGGAATACCTGCGCGAACATGCTTGCCACGGGAAACTTTGAAAGCGATACCGCTCGCGCTTTGACCGAAGGGGGGCAAGGCGGTTTAGCGATCTATCAACTGGCAGCGCGCCATCAACTTACACCAGGAACAGAAAACCTCGGAACAGTGCGCGCTGTCTCTGCCGAAACGGGTAGAACGGAGTGGTTATATGAAACCAGGGCCGGAACGATGTCTTTGGTAGCAACTGGTGGCGGTTTAGTTTTTGGAGGCGATGCCAACGGCAGGTTTAGAGCCTTTGATCACGAAACAGGTGAAGTTCTTTGGGAAATAAATCTAGGGTCATCGGTCAGTGGCTATCCAATTAGTTTTGCTGTGGATGGAAAACAATATATAGCGGTGAATACAGGTGGAGGGCAACCCAATCTGACGCCTGAGCTGCGTCCAAGTCGGGGTACTAATCTATACGTATTCGCACTCCCGGACTAACTATACAAATTAATATAACCGATAACTTAACCTTATAAGAAACACTATGCTGACATTTTTTAGAAATAGACTACTAAATTTCCTTAAGCTGACACCGTTAGTTTTTGCACTTGTTTCCGCCAACTGCTTTTCTGAAAACGCCGAAGAAACATTAGCAGTTCAAGCAGAACAGGACAACAGATTAGCACTCCAGTCGGCTAACCCTGAGGACGTTGGGATGGACCCAGATCGTCTGGATAAGGTCACTCAAGCGATGCAGGAGTTCGTTGATGAAGGGCTGCTGTCTGGAGTAACCATGGCGACATGGCGCAACAAAGTCATCCATTTTGAGTCGGTGGGTTATAGGAATCTTGAATCTAAATCTCCAATGAATAATGACACTATTTTTCGAATTTATTCGATGACAAAACCCGTAACCGATGTCGCGTTAATGATTCTATATGAGTAGGGTAAGTTCCGTCTTTCTGACCCTGCCTCGAAATACTTACCAGAACTTAATAATCTTCAAGTATTCAGCGGAACTGATGCGTAAGGGATCTAATTTTTAAATGGGATAGGTAATTAGTCTCTCAACTGCTCAAATTCGTCCTGAAGTTCTTTAGATAACGGGTAGATATCCCGAAAACGATATTCCTTGTCCTCCAGCAGCTGCAGCTGAAACTCCTCTCTGTCCGCAACCATGTCAGCATACTCCAGCACCTGCTCTACATGGGACGGCGGGAAAAAGAATATACCTCCATCGTCTCCCACAACAACATCGCCAGGCAATACCGTTACACCGCTAATTCGAACCGGCGTGTTGTATTCTACGCCTAGCCATGAAGTAGTATGGGGGTCAGTGAATTTATGTAATACAGGAAAATCAGCAAAGCGCTCATCTCGCAACCCTGCGTAATCACGGGTACCACCATCTATAATAACGCCTGCCGCACCTCTCTGTTGTATACCAGTTGCACCCATATCTCCGAAAAGATTGTGTCCATCACTGCCGCCTAATTCAGCAACTACAACATCTCCAGGTCCTGCCTCTTCCGCGGCTCTTGCATAGTAACGACGATCCCAATTACCTTCTTCAGCTAAAGCCAATGCTGCTTCAGTTAGATCCGGCCTGGGCGGAAGAAAGCGCATGGTCAATGCCCTTCCTACAAGACGTGAACCAGGCTGAGTATTCTGGAATCCCCTCGCATAATTGAGCTGATATTCTCCAAGTGCGCTAAAAATTACTTCAAGAGGAACTTCCTTAAGTTGTTCTAATTGTTCAACGCTCACCTCCGGCCTCGAAGGTTCAAGTACATCCATAATCGCCGAATAAGAGGTACGGTTTGTCCGAAATCCTTCGGGAGCTTTTTTATCGGGTTCAAATACTTGATTAAAAGGTTCCTGAGAAAAACCAAGTTTTGCGATGGCAAAAATAAGGCAACAAAGAAACAACGATACTGCTCTCATCATAAAGATTCTCCGAAATTTAATTCAATAACGAAAATGCAGGCCTAACTATTTGAATTTGACAACAGCGCTGCTTCATAAAGTAAGTCAAAACGACGTTCGCGCTCTAGCGGTTCGCTCTCTGACGGTCCGGCATATCCAGATCTACCGTAAAAGATACTGGGATAGATTGAGGCAGGAAACAAATTGCGTCATCACAGGCCTGATAATCAAGGGTACCTGTCAATGTTAACGCATCAAGGTTAGACATAATTTCTTCAGCTTGCGCATCTGCATCCATAACAACTTCTTGCAGTATAGTGAAAGGTCTCTGATATACAGGAACGCGCTCATCCAGTGGCTCAAAATAGTAAATCTCAGAATCCGGATATGCTACAGGCTCAATTCGCGCGATCTCTGGTTGATCGAGGTTAAAACCTATGACCCGGTAACCCTTCTCTTCAGCCCCTGGGGCATATACGTGCATATTTGGCCCAGGCTCGACATCTAGAGCAAGCGAAAATCGCGTACCTACGGTAACTGTTGTGTTCGAGGGGTAAGCCGTGAATTTTAGGTGCGCAGTTTCGCCATGAACTGCAGCTATTGGCGATAAGCCAACGCCCAGCTTTAGCATTACATTTGTAGTTGTGTTCCTCTCGCGGTAGAACTCTTCAAAAAAGCGTGAGGTTACTTTACTGTCACTACCAATCATGAAAGTTCCGGGATAAGGCGTCCCCACGATCATTTGTCTTGCGCCAAACACCGATACATACTTGGCTACGTCCGCCTGGACGTCAGGATCATCAGCATTATCGCCAACCCCCTCTGCCGCGACAGTATTTAGAATGCCATAGTCCTCAATGACGGAAGAATCATCATCGGCTAATAATGGAAAGGTTATTCCCCTTCTCGTCGCAAAATCGGAAAGCACCTCGACGGAGTCATAGCTGATCGCAGCGATACCGATACCCTGCGCCTGCAGTGTTTCCAGTTGGTCCTGCAACTCCACGAGTTGCGCTTTACAGTAGGGTCACCAATCCGCCGAACGATGAAACAACAGCATTGCCCCGTTCGGTCCCATAATGGACTCAAGGTTGTGCATTTGGCCAAATTGGCCCGGAAGCTGAAAATCAGGTACCTGATCTCCGACTTGTGGCCCAAGATCTGCTACCACTATAGGTTCTCGGTCCGCAGCCAAGGTGAGGCCAACACTGCAAATCAGTAACAGAAAAGCGAGGGTTGTTTGATTTATTTTTCTCATCGACTTCAATCCTAACACGTTCTCCAATAATTTCTACAGATATGAAAAAGCATAAATAATTTTTGGTGTAACCTATGTCATATCCATTCAATACATAGACTTTTCGGGCTCGGATAATTATGCTTAAGGCTCACTATTAGGTGGCGGAGAAAACAATGAAAACAAAATTCATAGCATTTCTAGGAGCCCTGTACGGCGTTTTCGTCACAACTTGTGTGGTAGCGCAAGCAGATAGCCAATATAGTAAGCTGACGCCCTGGGGGGACCCCGACATTTCCGGAATGTGGTCCTATGCAAGCCTTACCCCGTTGCAGAGGCTCGAACGTCTTGGCAATAAAGAATTTTATACTCCAGAAGAGGCCGCTCGGATTTTTGCCAACACACAGCAGGATGTAGCAGATCGACCTGGAGATGTAGGAAGCTATAACTATCAGTGGTTTGACCGAGGAGAAATATCAGCTGACATGCGTACCTCGCTCATCGTAGATCCACCGGATGGGCGCTTGCCTGTCCTTGAAACTACGATTGCGAAGCAAAGGGACCGCGCAGCATATTTGCGGGACCACTCTGCTGATTCATGGCTGGATCGAACAAACTGGGACCGTTGCATAACCTATCATGGCGTACCCCCTGTTTCTTCCGGGTATAACAATTCATACCACATAGTCCAAAATGAGAACTTCGTAGCAATACACGTTGAAATGATTCACGATGTCAGGATTATTCCTATCGATGGCCGTCCGCAGCTCCATGACAATATCCGTCAGTGGAATGGAGATTCGCGAGGTTACTGGGACGGCGATACACTTGTCGTTCGCACCGCAAATTTTAGTGAGAAGACCAGGCACCGATTCCCTTCTTCAAAGAATACTGTATCCGTGGAGAAGTTCAGGCGAGCCGGTGAAGATATGATCGACTACTCTTTTACAGTCGAGGATCCAACCGTATATTCCCAACCCTGGACTGCCATCAGGCCACTGCCCCGATTGCCCGACTACAGGCAATACGAATATGCATGCCACGAGGGGAACTATGCCATGACTTATATATTACGTGGAGCGCGAGTAGAAGAAGCTCGAGCGCTGGAAACAAATGCTCCGGAAAATTAGTAAGTAATACAAACTGATTAAATAATTAGGTGTGAAGCTATGAAGAGAGATATTAAGAAAATAGCACTGCAAATTCTGGGAGTCCTGATATTAATTCCAGCACTAGCGATGGCAACGATGAGAATAGAAAATCGCAATGCGGATGGGCCCTCGATACTCTTCCCCGGAGGAGAAATGACGAGTGGCGAGCTGCGCACCGGCCCCGAACCAGACTGGTCGTTTATCAATGACATCCAGCTTGTTGAGCTTCAGCTAAACGATCCGATGGCCTCGCGACTTATCTATATCCTGGAGAGTGAAGGTCGGCCTTTTATTATCTCGGGCTATATGACAACCTGGCTTGGAAAGCTCTGGAAAGAATGGGCTTTTGAAGCGGACCGGGGCAATAATGAGGGCGTTCTTCGGATTAATGATATTCGTTACCCGCGAACTCTTGTTCGAGTTACTGAAGGTGATGTACTGGACGGAGTGGCTGCAAATCTCATCACAAAATATGGTGGCGCACCGACTGCAAGTCCAGAGGCTATCGCGGCAACCAGGGCTGGTATCGAAGCAGGTAACTCCTGGGTATTTGAACTTGTCCCGCGAGAGATCAACTAGGAGTACCGAGATGACGGCGAGAAATTATCTGATACTTTGCGCAGCAATCACTGCTCTGACAGCTACAAGTATTCTTTTTATTCCGGGACTTTCTGACACAATCGAATCCAGAATGCTTACATTTCTGGTTACCAATGCACGGAGCTAACTTTGGAAAATAAAAAGTACCTTAAGCTATGCGGAGTGCTCGGCTTATTGACAGTATTGAGCGTTCTTTTTGTCCCGGGACTTTCAGAGTCTCTCGAGTCGAGAATGCTTACGTTTCTCGGAAACAATGCAAGGGCGGAGCAACCATACTAAACACTCTTTTTATCGCGGGTCTCTCAGACCCTGACAAATCCAGAACGTTAAATTTCTGGTCATCAACAAACGGAAATAACTATGGAAAACAGAAAATATCTTAAACTTCTCGGAGTGCTTGGGCTAGTAACAGTTCTTAGCATCCTTCTTATACCCGGTTTTTCCGATGCTATCGAGACAGCTATGCTTGTATTCCTTATGATTAATGCTAGGGCCTAGGATTTTAGATGAAACATAAACTTTTCACCGCGCTTACAATAGTTCTCCTCTCTTTCTACACTATCGCGCAAGAATCGGGCGCCCCTCCGGCGATATTCAAACCAGGGCCCGAGATACTTGCAGAGCTTGATGAGGCGGCGCGCAACTCTACCTCGGCCGCCGGTGTGTCTGTCACCATTTCCCCAGGGATCTCAGTTCGCCGCCGAATGAGTGGAGTACCACAGTACTCTGTAATGCACCCCCACAGCGTTGAGATTTATCGTATCCTCGAGGGCAGTGGGACACTGGTTACCGGTGGACTTCTTATAACACCGCTCGCCGAGCAAACCAGTGACGACCTAGTGAGAACCCTTCATGGTATTGAGGGAGGGCTGGCAAGGCAGGTAAAGGAAGGTGATATCCTCGTGCTGCAACCGGGGACACCACACTGGTTTAGCAATATAAATGGCGAATCCATTACCTACATGGAGTCGCGAGTGCGCATTACGACGGCACCAATTCGCTATCAGTAATTTCAAAGGCTCAACTAATTAGGTAACGCAAAAACCCACAGCGATGCGCCCGTTGGAGAATTGGTTATACCTGTTGTCCTCTCCATTCCGTTAGCGAAGTAGCTGCCCGAATTTGTGGCAACTGCTACGTACTGCTTACCTTCTACACTGTAGGTAATCGGATAGGAGGTTGGAGCATTATCCAGCCGTTGCTGCCAAAGGACCTCTCCATCTTCTTGGTCGACCGCCTGAAAAAGTCGATCAATTGTGCCGCGAAAGAGAATGCCAGCGTCGGTGGTAAGGTGACCACTTGCCGGTGGCGCGAACTGCCTGGTCGTCCACTCTACTTCTCGCGTCTCAAGGTTTACCGCCTTAACCAGTCCCCATAAGCCATCCTGCTCAGGGTTGGGATACTTTTGCCATCGTCGGTTTGTGAGGTTATTTATGCAGGTATCCTGCATAGGTACATAAAGCATCCTGGTGGTAGGATTATAGGACGTGGTCTGCATGTTCCTGGCACCAAGCGCATCGGGGCAAACGCCATTCTTGGCAAGGCCCGGAGTCTCCTCCCCAGGCTGTAACACAGCGCCTGGAAACATGGTCTTGTCACCGGTGCGCGGATCAATCTCGCTGAAGACATTCTGCATATCAAGGTCAATCGAGAAAAGATACTCACCCGTCACCGCATCCATCGCCTCAAAGATTGCGGCCTTGCCTCCGGTAACCACGGCCTTGAGCATCTCACCATTCACAGGCAGCTCCATTATCTGCCTCTCAAAAGCCCAATCCAGATCAAGCAGATCATTTTTGACGTGCTGAAAGTGCCAGACCAATTCGCCGGTGTCAGCATCCAGGGCTATGGTAGAGTTAGTATACAGGGCATCAGTTGTGGTACCTGGCACGTTTCGAAATTCTCTCATTGTTACCGTGTCGTAGGTCGGCGCAGGACCAAAATAAACCAGATTGGTATCGGGATCATAGCTTCCCGGTGTCCAGACAGACCCACCGGTCCTCTCCTCAAGGCTCAAGCCGTTCCAGCTGTTTCCATACAGCTCATCCGGACGCGCGATTGTGTAGAAGCGCCAGGCCTCTTCCCTTGAATTAAGATCGATGGCCACGATAAAATTCCCACCGGCCACAGCCATCTGTCCCACGAGGCCGAATATCGCCTTGTCGTTCACTACCATAGGAGCCGACTTAAATCGGTGGTCAGTTTCGCCGTTAGTCTCTATCTCATGCTCCCAGGCCAGTCTTCCCGTTTTTGCCTCAAGGGCGATGAGTTTAAGGTCCGAGGTGCCCACTATTATTTTATCTTCCCAGATCGACACTCCTTTTTTAGACTCCGATGGATTTTCTCCTTCAAGTTCATGCTGATAGGCCCACAGCAAGTCTCCGGTAGTCGCATCAATCGCCTGAACGACATCCCCCGAACTGAGCGCAAACATTACACCGTCATGGACGATTGGCGTCATCATGTTTGCCCCCGGCGGGAGTGACCATGTCCAGGAGAGCCTCAAGTCATCGACGTTATCTTTATTAATTTCGGTAAGCGGGCTATGTCCCAGATTCGAGTGCGTACGGCGCCATACGAGCCAGTCATCGGCAGGCGGATCTAGAAGCAGTTCATTGGTGACAGGGGTAAGGTCTTTCAACCTACTGACTGGCAACACCGGGCCGTTGGTAGAAAAACTCGGCAACCTTGGTGTAAAGCGTGAATCTACAAGTTCCTGGGCTGGAATAATATAACCGGAAAGAAGATTCAGATCGGCCGGCAAAGCCAACGAGCCGGCCTCTACTCCATTGCGGCTGAATAGATAAGAAAGAACATTTGCTGTTTCCTCCCCGGACAATCCGGCTTCGTTGGGAGGCATGCGCTGAACGTTTCGTGCAAGGTTATCAGCCGCACCATCGCCCCACCTTCGGCTAAAAAAGTTACCGTTCAGTCTGGGCGCCAGCTCAAAGCCTTCCAGATTGTAGCCATGGCAAGAAGCACAGCGCTGCTCATAAACTACCTGACCGGCCACGGCCTGATCCTCTCTATAACTGACTGTTTCTTGCCCCAGGGAATCGCTACTGTGAATGACTAGGGATAAGCCAGTTAATGTAAAGAGAGAAATCGTTGCTGTATTTTTTAGAAAACCATTACGCTGCATGTTATTCCCACATTTTTCTAACGACTAAAAACGAAAAGGAGTAGAGATCGTAGTCCAATTTCTACCCCTTAATTCCCAAGATCGGTCTGACTTATTACTACGCGATTATTTGCGGTATAGGCTTTCCGGAAATATCTGACAATCGGTAATCCCGACCGCTGTAGCGATAGGTTAACTTTTCATGATCTAGCCCTAACAAGTGCAATATTGTCGCATGCATATCGTGCGCCGAAATCGGCTGGTCAAAGGCCTTATAACCCCACTCATCAGAGGCGCCGATCTCCTGACCACCCTGTATGCCAGCGCCAATCATTAGCGCAGTCTGCGTGCCCGGATTATGGTCACGTCCAATTCCGCGCTGGGATATCGGCATGCGACCAAACTCTCCGTGCCAGACTATTAACGTGTCATCGAGTAACCCTCGCGCTTTTAGGTCCTGAATAAGCCCCGCTATCGGCTTGTCAGACTCCTTCGCATGGAGGGTATGATTTTCTACAAGATTGGAGTGAGCATCCCAGGTATCAGTATTCTGAACGCCAACGCCTCCCATAAAGAGCTGGACGAATCTCACGCCGCGCTCAACTAATCGACGTGCCATGAGGCATTGTTTACCAAACGGATCAGTGATTCCCTCATCTATACCGTAGAGCTTTTTTGTTGCATCGGACTCTGAGCGAATGTCGATTGCTTCAGGCGCGCAGCCTTGCATGCGATAGGCAAGCTCATAAGAGGAGATACGTGCGGCCAACTCCGAATTGCCCGGGTACTTCTCCATATCCATCTGATTTAGTTTTGCAAGCACCTCAAGGCGTGCCCGCTGCTGGTCAGTAGTTAAATTCTCCGGAGCCTCCAGATCTACAATGGGGTCTCCCGATGAGCGAAAAAGGGTACCCTGATAGCTCGCGGGCATGAAACCGGAGCCCCAATCGGCTGGTCCACCTAACGGCCCTCCCCGATAGTCATTCATCACAACAAAGCCAGGCAAGCTTGAACTTTCTGAACCGAGCCCGTAGGTTACCCAGCATCCTACACTCGGGAACCCGACTCGAATCTGACCAGTCTGCATTTCATAGGTAGACTGAATGTGATCATTGGAACGGCCGTACAGGGATTTAATAAACGCAATATCATCAACCTGCTTGGCAAGGTGCGGGAAAATCTCTGATACCCACATACCACTCTCACCATGCTGCTTGAACTCGAAGGGACTTGGCATTAGTGGACCAGGCATTCCTTGGCGAACTGCAAACTTCTCCCCGATTAAATCTTCCAGCGGTACCCCTGCATATTTCGTCAGGGCTGGCTTGTAATCAAAGGTATCGACCTGGCTAGGTCCGCCGCTCATGAAGAGGGAAATTACACTCTTCGCGCGCGGTTTAAAATGCGGAGGCTTCGGCTCGAAGGCCCCCGGAAAGACGGCGCCGCACTCATCGCCCCCAAGGGCGGCATTCTGCGCGAAAGCCTTGTCATCATTCATTAGTGAGGCCAGGGCTAAGCCAGCCATCCCCCCACCAGACTGCATAAGGAAATCCCGGCGTGACCATATTTTTTTCTTAGGCTTGTCAGTCATGCTTAATTATCTCCTGTACAAAAATTCACTCAGGTTAAAAACAACGTGAGTAAGATCATTCAAAGAACCCATTTCAACCAGTTGTCGCCCTACTTCAGCTTCTTCCTCCGTTGGCGGCCGGGTCAGGGCAGTCTGATAGACCATCGCAACTTGCCGGTCGATGTCATAGGGCACTTGTTCTTCTATCACATGTGAAAACAGTTCCGCCTGACTTAGCACGAACGGGTTATTCATCAGGGTTAGCGCCTGCGGAGCTACCGTTGAGGTATTGCGAATATTGATAGTCTGGTTCTGGTCTGGCAGGTCAAAGGTCTCGAAGAATGGAAAACTCAGCGTACGGCGACGATATACGTAGAGGCTGCGTCGCCAAACCTCTGGGCCATCTACCTGATTATCCCAGCGGCCAAAAAGCACAGCGGTATCCAGTATTTCCTGGGGGATATAGGGGAAGATAGGCTTCCCTCCCACACTTAAATCAATGCCACCACTGGTTGACATCATCACATCCCGTATAGCTTCCGCTTCAAGCCTCTGCGGCCGGTACTTCCACAACAAATGGTTTTCAAGATCTACCAGAGAATTTTGTTCATTTTCATAAGCTGACGCCATCTTGTAGGCATCAGAAGTCATAATGGTGCGGTGCAACTCTTTCGTACTCCAGCCCTTTTCCATAAAATCCACAGCAAGCCAATCCAGCAACTCAGGATGGGTAGGCCTCTCGCCAACAACTCCAAAATTGTCCAGGCTTGATACGATACCGCGACCAAAATGATGGTGCCAAACACGATTAACCCAAACGCGCGCCGTTAGAGGGTTGTCATCCGATGCAAGCCACTGCGCTAATGCCAAACGACGCCCGGAAGTTCGTCCATTAGTACGAGGAATTTCTACTGGTGGGTTTCCATACTTTGCTACAGTCAAAAAATCTGGCTGCAGTTCTGGTCCCTCACTAAAGGGGTCTCCGCGAATCAAGAAGGGAGCAGGTGGCACTTCATAACTTCCTTCGCCGTCATGTAAAAAACTACCTGAGACATCCATCTGAATTCGGCACTCAGGGCACCCCAAAACATTATCACCTGCCCGGTCTGGTGTGTATCGGTAATCACCATCAGTAACCACCTCAATCATTGGAGGCTCTTCAGGTCGCTCTTCTTCAACCCCTGCGATCAGATCACGCAGTTGCTCTCTACTGGCTTTCGCGTCCTCCGACATAGCCGCATCAACCTGATTCCTAGGAACTCCCAATGTGAGTACCTGAGCAGCCAGTAGCTTTTGTCCGTCAGTACGTTCGTCTTCCGGGATCAAAACCGCTTCTAAAATATCTGACGGAAATTCATTCCGAATTCGTTCGATTTTTAGTTCAGTCAAGTAAGGCTGTTCAATTTCCCTGATCTTCTCACGAATCGAGGAAACACGATCATCGAACTCTGCAGTCTTGGAGAGATATTCGAGTGCCTGATCATCCGGAAGCATAGGCCAGTCCGTTTCCACATACCCAAAGATAGAAGCAGTCATACTGTAATAATCTTTCTGAAGAATCGGATCGAATTTGTGATCGTGACAACGGGCACATTGAATAGTCATCCCCAATACGCCACGACCAACAGTGGCAACGACATCGTCAAGGTAATCCCAGCGGCGCTCCGGATTATCTTTTTCGCGAAAGTTTACCCGAGGTCCCGCCCTCAAAAACCCCGTGGCTATACGCGACTCGTGAGTAGTCTGGTCTAGCTCGTCTCCCGCAATTTGCTCCGTAATAAATTGATCGTGAGGTTTGTCGCTGTTAAATGCATTCACGACATAATCGCGATAGCGCCATGCATCAGCGCGATCCACATCCTGTTCGTAACCATCAGAATCCGCATAGCGTGCAACATCTAGCCAGTGACGCCCCCATCGTTCCCCGTAATGAGGAGACGCTAATAATTTATCGATGAGCCTCTCCCAGACATCAGGATCCGAATCATTAAGAAACTCGTTGATTTCTTCCGTAGTGGGTGGCAACCCAATTAAGTCTAGATAAGCCCGACGAAGAAGTGTGAGATCGTCTGCTTGAGGTGCCGGGGCAACTCCAGCTTCCTGCCTTTTTTCTTCAAGAAACAAATCAATCGGGTGGGAGAAGGATTCTATCGAAGGGAACTCTGGCTTTTCTGGAAGCTGGAATGCCCAATAATTTCTGGCCGAGGCCGGCACATCGGTAGCAAATGCCGAAAATTCGCTACCGGCAACAGTCGTTGTTGGTCCGTCATCCCATGTCGCGCCGTCATTGATCCAGGTGCGAAACTTATCTATTTCCTCTTGTGCAAGAGGAACGCCTAATGGCATTTGAGGGCCTTCTAGACCAGCTAGCTGTCGAAATAAACGGCTTTCCTCAGCATTGCCGGGAACGATCGCAGGGCCACGGGCACCACCCTCCAGGGCGGCCTCGCGTGTGCTGAGATCAAGACCTGAACTTTTTACCGCCTCACCATGGCAGTTCCAGCAGGTGCGCTCCATGATGGGACGTATTTCATGGGAAAAAAACTCGGCATCTGATTGGGCCTGAATGGGTAGAGAGTAGGAGCCGAAAATCGCCGATATAGCGAACAACATAACTCGGTTCGATACTAGCTTAAAAATAAGCCTGATTCGCATCTTCACCTCGCAAAGGCCCTTCACGTCTCGGACCCCAGGGAAATTATTTTTATTAGTGAAACGATACCGTTCATAGCAGTTTTTGGCAAGAAATTAAGGACTATAACTGAAGCTATCTATCTGTTTACAGTGCAAGTTTTTGTAACATGCGAGGTTCTGGAAATGACCATTTAGGCTTAAGTCTCGAGAGCCATTTGCAGTACTCGTGCGACATGCATCGCCTGCCTACCGGTACCATGTTCAATTTGTCCTCGGCAACTCACACCGTCAGCCACAATGAGTGTATCTGGCTCAGCTTCATTGATAGCTGGAAAAAGGCTAAGAGACCCCATTTGCATGGAAGCGTCATAGTGTTCTTTTTCATAGCCAAAAGACCCCGCCATCCCACAGCAACTTGAGTCGATGGTTTTTACTTCCAACTCAGGAATTAGATCCAGAATTTTTTGTACAGGAGAAAGCACAGCAAAGGCTTTTTGGTGACAATGTCCATGGAGGAGAGCCTGCTTAATTGGTAAAGCACGAAGCCTTAGGTCGAGGCAACCCATATCTAATTCCTTTGCAAGAAACTCCTCCAGCATAAAACTATTTTGGGCAAGCTCCTGAGTCTCTTTTCCTGGAAACAACACTAAATACTCATCCCTTAAGGTCAGCAAGCAGGAAGGCTCAATGCCTACTACCGGCACACCCCTTTTAACGTAAGGTTTTAAAGTTTCCATGGTGCGAAGTACTTCGACTTTTGCTTCGCTAACCATCCCGTTGCTAAGGAAGGTGCGACCGCAACAAAGTGATCGACCCCCATCGAGTGGACGAGGACAATGAACTCGATAGCCAGCCGCTTTCAATACCTCAAGAGCTGCGTTGGCATTTTCACTTTCGAAGCAACTATTAAACGTATCAACAAGCAAGACAACTTCCTTTCCTTCCATAGGAGGCGAAGCGTCCTCTGCATAATACTTAAAATGATCGGCCCTCCATTTAGGCAGGCGTCGCCGGCTAGATAAGCCCAACAGCCACTCTGAAATTTTAGCTAGCCCAGGGATCTGATCGCGCAGATTAAGCAAGAATCCAAATGCCCTTAAACTAGAAGCATAGCGGGGCAGATACGCAAAGAGTCTTTCTCTAAAACTAATACCATGACGCTCATGGTAATGATCGAGAAACTCAATCTTCATTCTCGCCATATCGACGCCGGTCGGGCATTCTCGTTTACAGCCCTTACAACTGACACAAAGATCCATAGTGTCGTACATGGTGTCGGATCCGAACGCGTCCGACCCTAGCTGTCCTGTAATTGCAAGTCGCAGAGTGTTGGCGCGACCCCGTGTTAAGTGCTGTTCATTTTTGGTTATCCGATAGGAGGGGCACATGGTCCCTACGTGAGCCTTACGGCAAGCTCCGTTGTTATTGCACATCTCGATCGCTCTGTGCATGCCGTCCCACTCCGACCAATCCAGCTTGGTATTGAGTTTGATCGGCTGGTACCCCGGAGCAAACCGCATAATGTTCCTGTCATCCATTCTATGTGGATTGACGATTTTTCCTGGGTTCATCATATTAATTGGATCGAAGGCCTTTTTTACTTCTTCGAAGTTTTGAACCATTCGCTTTCCAAACATTGGTTCATGAAATTCTGATCGAGAAATACCATCACCATGTTCTCCAGAATGAGAACCCTTATATTCTCGAACCATTTCTAGACATTCTTCGACAATTGCGCGCATTTTTTTGGCGCCAGACTCCTCTTTCATATTTAACACTGGTCTGACATGCAAGGTTCCGACCGAGGCATGGGCATAAAACGTGCCTGTAGTCCCATTTTTTTCAAATATCTCTGTTAGACGGCTGGTATATTCAGCCAGGTCTTTGAGATCGACAGCACAATCTTCGATAAAAGAAATAGGCTTCCCATCTCCTTTCATCGACATCATGATATTTAGACCCTGTTTTCTAACTTCCCAAACTGCTGGTTGAAATTCATTATCTGTGGCTTCAACAACAGCATTGGGAAAGCCCATGTCTTCCATCAACTCCACCAAACCCGCCAATCTAGTAAGCTGTTCTTCTCTACTATCCCCGGCGAATTCAACTAGCAGCAAAGCGTCTGGCTCGCCCTGCACAAAACGATTCACTGTTGAAGTAAACATTGGTATTGCCCTAGCCAAATCAATCATTGTGCGATCGACTAGTTCTACTGCGTCAGGATCAAGCTTCACGATATGCTGGGTACTTTCCATTGCCTCATAGAAAGTCGGGAAATGACAAACCCCTAATACTTTTTCAGAAGGGATCGGTTGTAATTGCAAGTGAATTCTTTGAAAAAATCCTAGCGTCCCTTCCGATCCAACTAATAATCTACCAAGATTTGGAGCGTCTTTTGTTAACTCATCAATATTGTATCCCCCAACCCTTCTGAGAAGTTTTGGAAAACGCTTAACAATTTCTTCTGATTCCCGCTCTCCGAGGCTTAAAAGCTGTTGAACCAGTTCCGGGGGGACATTCCCGTTAGCAGGATCACCATTTAGTTTTTTAAAGTGGGCTTTACTTCCATCAGCCAACAGCGCCTCTACCGAAAGCACATTGTGAACCATGTTCCCATAGCGGATGGATCTTGCTCCACAACTGTTATTCCCTGTCATTCCACCGAGGGTCGCTCGATTAGCAGTGGAGACATCAACCGGATAGAACAGGCCATGGGGCTTCAAATATCGATTAAGGTGGTCTAACACCAATCCCGGCTGAACACAGGCTGTGCGGTTCTCTGTATCGAACCCAATGACCTGATTAAGATGGCGAGTGGTGTCGATCAAGAGCGATTCACCAATCGCCTGACCGTTTTGTGAAGTGCCGCTCCCTCGGGGTAAAACTGAAACTCCCTCTTCTCTTGCGATTTTGATCGCTGCCTCAACGTCATCATCGCACTTAGGGACAACTACACCAATTGGCATTAACTGATAAATGGAGGCATCAGTGCTGTAACGACCACGACTAAAATCATCAAATAGAATATCCCCCTGGATTTCCTTTTTGAGTTTGCCGGCTAATGCGCTGTTATTATTCATTTATTGTCGCTTTTATAAGGCCTGCACGAGCTGAGTTATACCATATAAATTTGAAAAGATTATATAAGTGCATACTATCACTGGCTTATCGCTCAATCATTTCCAATAGAAATAAAAGTGCATTGAATTAGCAGCGCGGCTACATTACGCTACCCTTTCGTTTAATAATAATTACCTCAATTTGGAGGTCTCGTGACTTCTACATCTTCCCAATTTCGATTAGCGCTTCTTTCTTTAACGTTGTCCAGTATAGTCGCAGCCCAACAATTTGAACCAGGATATCTGGATCCAGAACCAATTCTGGCGGCAGCGTCTGCAGCAATCGGCGAGGACAAACTTTCCTGCATTTCAATTTCCGGCACAGCCTACTCCGGGTTGGTAGGACAACAGTTCATGAATGGCTATGAAGTTGATTGGCCCAGAGGCGAAACTTTAAGAAACTACACGCGTGTTATCGACTGGGAAAATGTTCGCATGATTGAGACTTTTGATCGTGATCCTGGGAACAATCCCGCTTCATGGAAATATGGCCTTGGTTGGTATGGCGGGACGTCAATTCAGAAAGAAGAAAGACAAACCTTCAGCCTTAACGGTCAATATGCCTGGCATCAAGACGGCCAGGCTGGCCAACCAATTGCAGCCCGGCCCATTGACGCCGAGCGCTGGCAACTTGATATGTGGCTAACCCCCCATGGGTTTTTGAAAGCCGCCCGCCTACCGGGGGCAGACCCACGAGCTACCTGGCGCTGGGAACTGGGAGAAATGGGCCGCGATGGCGCAACAATTGCTCCAGAGAAAGTAACCATCGTCTCAATAACTGTTATGGGTAAATACCGGGTCGATGCAACAATTAATTCAGAAAACCTATTGCAGCGAATCCACACATGGGTACCAGATGCCGTAATCGGTGATACTAACTATGAACATGAATTTGCTAATTCAGATTACGCCGATATGGGGAATGGTATTCGATTTCCGACAAACTGGCATCACCACACCGGTTGGGACGACAACTATCAAGCACAAAGCATCAACGCCGGACACAATGCTTTCGGAGGACGACAAGAAAATCTAATTGCAAATAACTGCCCAGGAGAAGTTACGATTCCATCTGAAGTGATAAATGCAGATTTCTCGGAAAAAGTAGAAGTACAGGAATTAAGTGCAGGGGTCTCCCTATACGCTGGCGGCTCACATAATAGTGTTGTTGTAGAGTTCGAGGACTATATTGCTGTTGTAGAAGCTCCTCTTTATGAGAAACGCAATCTTGCAGTTATTGATGAAATCGTCGCACGTATTCCTGACAAACCTATACGTTTTTTAGTCAATACCCATCAGCACCACGACCACATTGGCGGTCTTCGCACGTACATGCATATAGGTGCCACAATAATTACCCATTGGAAGAATTACGATTTTTACACTAACGATGTTTTGAATTATTCACCACGAACATTGGACCCCGATATGGTAAGCCTATGGCCACCAACTGAACTGGCGGAAGGGTATCAGTACGAAACTGTGCGTGAGAATTACGTTTTGACCGACGGCGAACGCCTGATGCAAATTTCCTATGTTCATCCCTTAGGACATTCAGAGGGAATGCTAGTCGCCTACCTTCCAGAAGAAAAAATACTCATAGAAGCAGATTTATTTGACTCAACTGAATTTAAAACAGGAGACGAGGCTTCGCCTGCAAATCGCAGCCTTCGTAGCCACGTAGAGCGTCTGAGTCTGGAAGTAGAAACCATCGTGCCTATTCATGGCCAACCTACTTCGTGGGAAGATTTTATAGAAATCTTTAATTGATCAGCCGACGGTGTTTTTACTCAGCTACTTTAGCCTTTGCCAGGTCAAAGTACCTGTGATTCTTCCTTGATCATCCTTTAAAGACAAGGCTAGAAGATCATCTGTTACAAATTCAAAATAACGGACGTTGTCTCCCCCTACCCACCTGGGTACCATCGGAGACCCTTCGACATGGTGAGTTACAGTTCCTTGTTGAAGGTCCCACGAAACCTTCCCCCAATAACCGAATCCCCCAATTGTCCGTTCCGAAGATTTTGAGGCGCGGTCAGGTAGGTCAATTGGCATTCCGAGCCCAGCCATATTATCGAATCTATCGTAGCTAAGTCTTCCGATGTAGTTCATATCCCGCCTGGTGCCATCTTCAGCAAAGGTAAAATAGCTCACCAACTGATAATCGCCAATGAACTTCTCCTTAATCGCCTCTAGATCATCGGCAGCAGAAGATAGATTTGCAAAAAATAGGATCGGCAGCGCAAACAGTTTTAGTTTCATTATGAGTCCTAATTAATTTTAGCGTTAGTAACCAACGGCGGCCCCGTCTCCCCGTCGAGAATCAGAGGCGCCCTCAAAGAGTCCTTCTTCGCGGTTATAGTAAACTCCCATTACTGCCCCTTGAGAACTTCTTTCGCTAGTCCTATGCCCTTTGGCTTCAAAAAGACGAAGCGTATCGACAGAGATAGAGTTTGTCTCAAACCTCGTAACATCTGGCAACCATTGATGATGAATTCGACCAGCCTCAATTGCTTCAGCAATATTAAATCCATGGTCAATCACGTTAAGAATCGTTTGCATAGTGGTGTTAATAATCGTTTTCCCTCCCGGGCTGCCCGTAGCAAATAAAGGCTTGCCATCGCGAGCAACAATTGTAGGCGTCATCGAAGAGAGTGGTCTTTTCTCTGGGGCTACTAGATTAGGCGAAGTGCCGATATTTCCTCTCAAATCTGTGAGACCTGGTACCGCATTAAAATCACCCAGTTCATTATTTAATAAATAACCACCCCCCTCGACCACAACTGCAGACCCATAGCCGAACTCTAACGTGTAAGTCATGCTAACCATGTTGCCGTCTTTATCAACAACAGAAAAATGAGTAGTCTCCTCACTTTCATAAGCCTGGGCAAAATCTGAAGGTGAACTCTCGGATTTTTGATTCATATCAATAGAAGCCCGCAAACTAGATGCATAACTTTTATCTAGCAATCGATCAAGAGGCATGGACTCATTAAAATCTGGGTCTCCCAGATGTTCCGCACGATCTGCATAGCCGCGGCGCATTGTTTCAGTCAGCACATGTAAATAATCTGCCGAATTATGACCCATTGCCGCAAGATCATAGCCTTCTAGAATATTTAGCATTTCGACTAAAACAACTCCGCCCGAACTTGGCGGTGGCATGCTGACAATCTCATGGTCTCGATAAGTCCCTCGAATCGGCTCTCTTTCAACAGCTTCATAACGAGCTAGATCTTCTTCCGTAATCAGCCCACCATTCGCCGCCATAAAATCAGCAAACCTTTTAGCATTTTCGCCCCTATAAAAACCATCCTTACCATTGTCCTTAATTAGTTCCAAGGTATTAGCAAGATCGGGCTGAATCCAAATTTCATCTAGCTCATAAAGTGAACCGTCTTCTCTAAAAAATTTCTTCGCTGACGATGGATACTGCCGGAATCGGTTGGCGCTACTGGCAAAACTTGTCTGGAGAGAATAGGTGATAGGAATTCCATTTCGGGCTAATTCTACCGCTGGAGCAACGAGATCCTGCCAAGGTAAGCTGCCTAACTCTTGGTGCGCCTTATAAAGGCCTGCGACCGTTCCCGGCACGCCAATCGCCAGCATGCCAAAATGATTTGAATTGTTGACCACCCGACCATCCGAGCCCAAATACATACGTTCAGTCGCGGCTATAGCGGCTTTCTCTCGAAAGTCGAAGGTTGTAGCATGCCCATCCTCGCCATGGTAGACAAGAAATCCTCCACCGCCAATATTACCGGCACTTGGCCAAGTTACCGCTAAAGCAAACGCCGTAGCTACAGCCGAATCAACCGCATTGCCCCCTTGCTTTAGCACCTCAACACCCACTTCCGATGCAAGCCTTGAAGCACTCGTGACTATCCCATTTTTAGCACGCAGAGGGGTCCTGCCACCTTCCGAAAAAGAAGCTGAAGAAACTAAAAAAACAAGGACGAAGCAAAAGCTTTTTGTAAAACCATTCAAAAATCCAAACCGAATCATCCTAAACCTCTTTGAAATTTCATTTTCAATCGAAAGGGAACAACTACTAATATACTAAAATTTTTCCATCCAAAGCGCATCATATTCCAGCCATAACGCGATTAGCAAATCTTCGGCAGCTATTATTTAAGCCTTCCCCCGATTGATAGTCGCTGCACGTTGGCGTTTAGCGTCCTTTACCCTATTAATTCATATAAGCAGATGCTAATTTAATATCGTATGAATACGCACCTCAAATTATTAAACCTATGTGTCCAGGTAATTCCTCTATTATGAAAAACTTCAATTTATTAAAAATATTTGTAGTCTTACTCTTATCTTTACAATTACTAAGTTGTAGTGAAAGTGAGGAGCAACTGGTAAGCCGAGCGCGTGAAATCCATGATCGAGTAATAACTCTGGATACTCATGCTGACATTAACACCCAGAATTTTACTGCCACAAAGAATTATACTCAGAATATTGATACTCAGGTCAATCTGCCAAAAATGGTAGAAGGCGGACTCGATGTAGCTTGGTTCATAGTTTATACCGGACAAGGTAACCTCAATACTCAGGGCTATAAAGATGCATATGAAAATGCGATTGACAAATTTGACGCAATTCATCGACTAGCAGAAGAAATCGCTCCCAATGCAATTGAAATAGCCTACACTTCTGATGATGTTCGCCGGATCATAGAACAGGGCAAGAAGGTTGCAATGATTGGGATAGAAAACGCCTACCCCATCGGTCTCGACATGTCTAGGCTGGAACAGTTCTACGACCTGGGCGGAAGATATATGTCTCTGGCGCACAACGGACACAGCCAATTTTCTGACTCACATACCGGAGAAGAAAATAACGATTATATGCACAATGGTCTTAGTGAAATGGGAAGGCAAGCAATCGCTGAGATGAATAGGCTCGGAATAATGATAGATATCTCTCACCCGTCTAAAGATTCCATCATGCAAACCCTAGAGCTTAGCGCTTCGCCGGTAATTGCATCTCATTCCTCTGCTAGAGCGCTGACTAATCATAGTCGCAATCTTGATGATGAAATGCTTAGGGCAGTTAAAGCAAACGGTGGTGTTGTGCAGACGACAGCATTTAGTACTTATGTAAATGAAGAGAGAAGAACTTTTTTAATAGAGGGCCGTTCTAAACTGGAAGCTGAAATTTCAAACATCCTCGGTTTCGAGATTTTATCCGATTCTGAGGTTGAACAACTTTCCTCTAGTGCAAAGCAAAATTATGAATCAAACATTACAGAGTTTAATACGAGATTAGGCTCTCGTTTGAGCGCAGAAGTAAATGTGCTAGCCCCGCCTGCGACAGTTTCTGATTTTGTGGATCACATAGAATATATGGTTGATTTAATTGGCCTTGACCATGTCGGTATTAGTTCTGACTTTGACGGCGGCGGCGGGATACAAGGCTGGAACGAT
>JAQWTK010000001.1 GCA_029242705.1 Gammaproteobacteria bacterium
GTTTCAACTATCAGTGGACAGAGCATGAAATCAATCAAGCAAAACACATGCAGGATACGATGGAAGCACTTTTAGATGCATCGGGTGGAATACCTTTAGGTGATAAACCCGGAGCCAATGAAAATTTCGGCCTGACAAAGCCTGGCGAAATTATCCATGAAGTAGGGACAACAAGGATGGGGACTAACCGTGAAACCTCAGTTACTAACGAGTTCTGTCAGTTACACGATGCAAAAAATGTTTTTGTTGCTGATGCTGGGCCATTCGTTAGTCAAGCGGATAAAAATCCTACGTGGACGATTTTGGCGCTAGCCTGGCGCACCTCAGATTATATTGTTGACCAAATGAAGAAACGCAACCTTTAACTAAGAGCTGGTTATGAATCGACGTGAAACTTTAAAAACATTACTACTAGCATCTGTTGGCTCCAACATAGTTGCTTCAACAAGCTGCTCAACAACAAATCGTCCAAATAATATTGCCGCGCACACCACTTGGACTGAACTTCCTACTCAATATTATTACGGTCGTACCGATGCTGAGAAAGCCCATGACGAAAATTTACTTAGCCAAACCTACTTCAGCAATCACGAACTCGTAACAATAGCCGTCCTGTGCGACATAATTTTGCCGAAAGAAAGTCCAAATGGTGGGGCGCTGGACGCTGGGGTGCCAGACTTTGTGGAATTTATTTCAAAAGAAAGGGAAAATTTTAAGATTCCATTAAGAGGAGGGATTATGTGGCTCGATAGTTACGCCATCAAACATAACGATGCGGATTTTATTAGCATAAATGAACCTTCTAGATTAAAGATTTGTGACTTAATCGCGTATCCCGAAAAGCGAGACAAAGAACTTCAACCTGGCATTGAGTTTTTTTCGCTTATTCGTGATTTAACTATGACTGGTTATTACACAACAGAATTAGGCTTTAGGGACCTAGGATATCAGGGCAATGTGCCCAATATTTGGGATGGAGTGCCAGAAGAAGTTCTAAAACGTCATGGCAAGCGATACGATTCTGAATGGTTAGCCAAATGCGTAGACCAATCTCGCCGAGAAATCAAAGCGGAATGGGATAAAGATATGAATCTTATAAGTTAGCCCGCCACTAAACCCTAAAATTTAATTTTAATTTCACTCAAAGAAAACTGCTTTTTACGATAAAGTACTCGCTATATAAAAGAAACTAATAAAAATAGATAAGGTGTATCCAATGATAACCTCTCAACGAGCAAAACCATTGCTTAGTGCTCTGTTATGTACACTTTTTTCAACGCTTGGCTTCGCTTTTGCAGCAGAAAGTATTCGTGGGAATGTAACTGATACCCGGGTTATTAACTCGCCATTGGACGAGCCCGGTAGTTGGCTGACCTACGGTCAAAACTTCAAAGAACAGCGCTTCTCTCAACTGACCCAGATAAACACAGACACCGTTGATCGACTTGGACTCGCCTGGATCAAGCAAGTTGGCGACTACAATATGCGCATGCAAGGAACCCCGCTAGTTGTCGACGGAGTGATGTACGTAACCAATGGTTGGAGCGTCATTTATGCCCTTGACGCAACCACTGGTGAAGAAATTTGGACCTACGATCCCGAAGTTGACCGAAGCTATATCCGGTTAGCATGTTGCGGGCCCGCGCACAATCGCGGGGCCGCTGTATATGAGGGTAAAGTATTCGTTGGAACCTTCGATGGCCGGCTTATAGCTGTCGATGCTAACACTGGGGAAGAAGTTTGGGACGTAGACACATGGATTCCAGCTGGTCTTGGTCGCTTTAATATTACCGGTGCACCGCGTGCAGCAGCTGGTAAGGTGTATATCGGACAAGGAAGTGGCGAATCCGGTCACAGGCGCGGTTATGTAACTGCTTATGATGCTGATACAGGAGAAGTTGCATGGCGTTTCTTTCTTGTCCCAGGAGATCCTAGCCAGCCCTTTGAACATCCCGAAATGGAGTTGGCCGCGCAAACTTGGGGCGGCGAATGGTGGAAGTACGGCGGCGGCGGAACTGCCTGGAATTCGTTGGTTTATGACGAGGAGTTTAATAGCCTGTATATAGGAGTCGGTAATGGCGCCCCCTGGCCACGAGAAATAAGGTCTCCTGGTGGGGGGGATGATCTCTTCCTCTCAACCATCGTTTCAGTTGATGTCGATAGTGGTCGAATGAACTGGTATTACCAAACAACACCGGGAGATAACTGGGACTACAGTTCTGCGATGGATATATCTCTTGGTGAAATTGAGTTTGGGGGCGAGATGCGCAAGGTCGTGCTACAGGCTCCTAAAAATGGATTCTTTTATGTGTTAGACAGAGAAGACGGGGAATTACTTCGAGCCCTCCCTTATACCGATGGGATTGACTGGGCCACCCATGTAGACATGGAGACAGGTCGACCTGTTGAAAATCAGGATGTGGTTTACGAATTAGAACCACAATGGATCATGCCAGCCAATTCCGGCGCCCATAATTGGGAGCCACAGTCCTGGGATAACGACCTAGGGCTTATGTACTTTTATTACCACGACATCGCAAATTTCTACTCTTTAGATGAAGGCTTCGTTGAAACGGGGGAATATGAAATTAGAGAGCGAGGGCTAAGTCTGGGATGGGGCGAAGGTGATTATCGCCGACAATTAATAGAGCAAGCTGATCCTAGACCAGAATCTCAAGCATATATTGGTGCATTTGACCCTATTACAGGAACCTACAAATGGCGACAAGAGCTCGAATCCGATTACAACGGAGGGGTAGTAGCCACCCGTGGTGATTTACTATTCCATCCAGAGGGAACCGGCAACTTCTCCGTACGCGATACTAATAATGGTGAATTATTATGGCGATATAAAGCGCCAGGCACATTCCGCTCTACCTCGGTAATGACTTACCAGATAGGCGGAAGCCAATATGTTGCGACAATGATGAATGGCAACAGAGCTATTGATTTAGGCGGAACGGTACTTGTTTTTAAATTAGATGGTGATTTCAAACTACCAATTCCGGACATAGTAGAGGCACAAGTCCCTGAACTGCCAGGCGATGAATATGGTATTGCTCAAATAAGAGAAGGCGATGACCTTTATCATGCGCAGTGTGCAAACTGCCATGGTGGCATTGGTATGCCGAATGAAATCGCGATCGTCGCGCCAGATTTACGCCTGATGACTCTCGATACTCACACAGAAATGGAAGAAATAGTAATAGAGGGCTCTAGAGCAGAGCGAGGTATGCCAGAATTTGAGGATACTTTAAGCTCCCAACAACTAGAATCTATCCGCGCCTTCGTTGTGGACCAAGCAAGACGCCTGCAAGAATTTCAGGAACAGAACCAAGAAGCAATAGAATCCGCAGCTAATGAGGAAGCATTAAATCGAGCGTAGAAAGAATAATGATCCACCCAGAAAAATATCAATAGATTACAAAATCACAAAACATAGTTTAAATTAATTACAAATAACCACTAGCGAGCCGCTTAATTAAATGAAATTTCTTTTAGGACTATATTTTTGTTTATTTATATTACCCACGCTCGCAGCAGACTCAGAAAGCACTCTGCTCATAATCGAAGGAAATTTGATTGATCGCGTCGATCTCATTAATAAGGACTCGTCCCCAGACGTCATAATATCTGCGCACTATGATCTACTTCCTGATTTTGTAAAAATAGATATCTCTGCTCGCCAAATTCTCTTAGAGAATTTATTGCCAAGTTACGAAGTTGCCTATCTTGCAGCAGATAGCGCAGAAATGGCAGAAGTAAGGGAAAAAATAAATATTGAGTGGGGGAAAATTCATACTATTCACATGCAATTTTTCAATACTAGCGTCGTGAAAATATTAAATAATGCTTATGTGAAAAAATTTAAAGGTTTACTTCCAGAAAATTCTAACCCATGAGAAGAAAGAGCAACTCAATTTGAAAGAGCTAGATTCAGAATTAGAATTAACAATACGCCTTGGGTGTTTTTTATTAGTGATACTAACCCTTATCTTTATGGAGACAGTAAGACCCCGCCGCAAGCTTTATTATTCAAAGGCAAAGAGATGGATTACAAATTTTGGATTCAGCATAACCAATACAATCATGATGAACTTAGCATTCCCGATTGTCGGTGTCGCCGCTTCGCTATTCGCCACCAACAAAGGGTGGGGGTTATTTAACATAATTGATACGCCAGCAATTATAACCATCCCTCTTTATATACTCTTATTTGACGTTACTATTTATTTTCAACACCGACTATTTCATACATTTAATCCACTTTGGAGATTACACCGGATGCATCATTCTGATGTTGATTATGATTTATCAACTGGTATTCGTTTTCATCCGCTCTCGATCATAATTTCTGGGTTTATCAAAATTAGTCTAATTTTTTTGCTAGGGCCATTAGCAATTGCGGTCCTCGTTTCGGAAGTTTTGCTAAACGCAACCTCAATGTTTAACCATAGCAATTGGAATTTACCTAAAAAGGTTGACGCAATTCTAAGGCGAATTATAGTCACTCCTGACATGCATAGAGTGCATCATTCTGTTAACTCAGGGGAATATAACTGTAACTTCGGTTTTAATTTTCCATGGTGGGACAAATTGTTTGGGACCTACAAGGCCCAGCCTTATTTAAATCATGATGTGATGAATCTAGGTATAAAGGGATTACAAAATGAGGGAGCCATGACGTACCTGTCATTAATGCGTGAACCATTTCAAAAAGACTTAGAAAAGTCAGATTAATATCAGATCGTAGTGGATTCCATCCAGACCGCGGTGTCATGAAACACTGCACCACCCACGCCATGCCCCGGATCGGCACTAATTAATGAATTTATCCCAACACCTTCAACAAAACGAGCGTTCGGCCAAATACTTTCGACAATAACAACGTCTTCTTGCAAATCGTCGTAAACCTCCACATGGACAACGACTGAAGCCAAATCATTACCAATTCTGACTAAACCTCCATCCTTTAATCCGAGCTTATTGCAGGAGCTCGAATGAATTTTTGCCGTAGGCTTACCTTCTTTTCGCTGGGACGTCTTCGTTTCAGTAAAACTACTGTTTAAAAATTGACGCGCGGGTGCAGTAACTAAACGAAAAGGTTTTTCATCGGTCACATTATCCACGACAGAATAATGGTCTGGGAACTTTGGCGGCGTTGCGTTTAGTTTATCTAGCTTTGACCAATCTGGAGAAAAATGGAATCTACGATCCGGTGTTTCAAAACCATTTAGAAAATGGGCGTCTTCAAAGTCCAGCGCACAATCCAACCAACGGTTAGCATGTATTTTTTCAGCGCTAGGATACCCTGACCTTACTAATGTCTCATCGATCAGCTCCCAACTAGTCATTTCAAATCCAGGGTGCTTAGCGCCTAATCGCTTAGCTAGCTCGCAAATTACAAAATGATTTGGTCTTGCATCTTCCAATGGTTCAATAACTGGCTTAGCGACCTGCAAAAAAGTATGACCGCCAGCAATATATATATCTTCATGCTCTAAAAACATAGTAGCGGGCAGAACAATATCAGCCATTGCGGCTGTCTCGGTCATAAATTGTTCGTGTACACAGACAAATATATCTTCTCTCTCAAAACCTCTTCTCACCTTTAAAGAAGAAGGAGAAACCATAAGAGGATTGGTGTTTTGAATTAACAATGCGGTAACCGGCGGACCTCCCTGCAAATCAATCGGGTTACCACATAGAATTTCTCCTATCCTAGATTGATCGAGCACTCTAGTATTTTCATCAATAACATCGGAGCCGACAATTAATGTTTTGTCTAGCCTGAATAGCTCTGAGTTGCTGTAAAGCGCACCACCACCATGAAATTTCCAGGCTCCTGTCATCGCTGGCAAACAAGAAACCGCGTGCATGTTAAAAGCACCATTACGGCTGCGAGTAAATCCGTAGCCCAAGCGGTAAAATACTTTAGGATTTTTACCAAGCAGCTCAGAAAACTCAATAATCTGGTCTTGCGAAACTCCCGTAATTTTTTGCGCCCATTCTGGTGTTTTATTCTCCAAATGAGATTCAAGTTCGCTATCGAAGTCCGTAAATTTAGCTAGGTATTCTCGGTCTGCTAGATCTTTTTTCAATAGCACATGCATTATCGCGGTTGCCAAGGCCCCATCACTACCCGGCTTCAACATTAAATGAAGATCAGCTTTCTGAGCAGTAGCATTGCGATAGGGGTCCACAACAACAAGCTTTGCCCCACGTTTTCGCGCTTTTGTAACATGGTGCATTAAATTAACTTGCGTGTGCACTGCATTTGTACCCCAAAGTACAATAACATCACTATGGTCACCTATCTCTCTAGCATCCACTCCCCGCTTTGCCCCTGTTCCACTTTTCCAACCAGCATCAGATGCAGCAGAGCATAGTGTTGAATGCTGACGAGAATAACCCATAACATGGCGAAGACGTTCAATACCGTCCCTTTGCACTAAACCCATAGTGCCCGCGTAGAAATGTGGCCAAACCGTTTCCTTGCCGAACTTGTCTCCAAGTTCTTTGAATCGAAAAGCAACCTCATCTAAAGCCTCTTCCCAAGAGATTGGTGTAAAAGAATCTATACCGAAGCCTTTAGGGCCGATCCTTCGCATTGGGTTTCTTAATCTATCCGGGTGATGCACTCGTTCAGCATAGTTACCAACTTTTGCACACAAAGTTCCAGAGGTGTAGGTATTATCTTTAGCACCATATACACGGCCAATTTTTTTTCTGTCAATACGCTCTACTTCGAGCGCACACGCGCTTGGGCAATCATGAGGACAGGTGCTATGAACTCTTTCAATCCGTTCTTTCATATATAGAATTTTTCATTTGTTAAGGAAAATTTGAATTCCTTGGCAAGGACCTAATAATAAGCGATCTCTTACTATAGATATAATAAATTTCGAGTATATTACTCTGGCGCATTGTGCCTTATGCATCCATAACACACCTCAGCTATAATCTAGAAACAATGCTCAGGAGTAAAGCTGTGTTTAGAACAAATTCCCTACTAATTTTTTTTAGCCTGATCACGTTGAGTATAAGTACACAGGCACAAAATACGCCAGAATCAATTTGGCAGATTCCGAGAACCGAACACGGATTCCCAGATTTTCAGGGAAACTGGTTCTTTGGTTCGCGAACCCCACTGCAAAGGCCCACTAACTTGGGCAACAAAAAGACATACTCTGAAGAGGAGGCTCAAGAATTAGAGCTAAGAATGCAAGAGCGGTTAGATCGTCAGGATGCGCCCTTAGACCCAAAAAGAGGAGCCCCTGAAGAAGGCGCACATATTGGTCAAGAAGCCGATGATGCATTTCTAGGCCACTACCTTCCACCTAGGTTAGTGAAGTTAAACGGCGAATACAGAACATCAGTTATCTCGAGTTCTCTTGATGGTCGCATCCCAAGAAGGGAAGGTTTTCAGGATTTCCATGCGAAACGGCGTGCGAGTGGTTTAAAAGATACTGATGGGCCGGAAGGCCAGAATCTTTCTGGTCGATGCTTGATGTTTGGAGCTGCTGTTCCATCCATGACGCCTATGATGATGAACCCCAATTTGCAAATCTTACAAAATAAGGACTATCTCGTCGTAATAACGGAAATGATTCATGATGCGCGAATTATTCGAATTGGCGATGAACACTATACTGTTGATATTCCAAAATGGATGGGCGATCCGATCGCCGAGTGGGAAGGCGACACATTGGTAGTTCACTCAAAAAACTTTCGCCCAGAGCAATCTTCTGCCAGAACGATCGCATTATCAGAAGAATTTGAGCTTACGGAGCGCTATACTCTCGTAGCGGATAATGAAATTCATTATGAATTTACAGTTACAGATGATCAAGCTTACGAACAAGAGTTTAGCGGCGGACGTATTCTTACTCGTAATTCTCCAGAAGAGCGCGTCTATGAGTATGCTTGTCACGAGGGTAACTATTCGCTTCCAGGAATTTTGGCAGGAGCGCGGCGTCTAGAATCTAGTCAAGATTAAGTTAGCCTTTACATCATTTAGAAATTTCTAAAGTAGTCCAAGAAACTTGTACATATAGAATTTTTAATTCTGATACAAATTAAGCAATTATATTAATACGAAGAATTTATGTTTTACGAACCTAAGAAGAAAAACCACGGGCTTGCAAAAAACCCTTTTAATAGTTTGGTAATACCGAGACCTATAGGCTGGATAAGCACTGTAGACCCTAAGGGTGTATTAAACTTGGCACCTTATAGCTTTTTTAACGCTGTATGTTACTCACCTCCAACTGTTATGTTTTCGGCTGGTATTGGTTCGGCAAACGATAGAACGAAAGACTCAGCACGAAATGTTGAAAACACTGGTGAATTCGTTTGCAACATGGCCACATGGGATACTCGCGAACAAATGAATCAGAGTTCAGCAACCTTGCCGGCCGAAGTGGATGAAATTGCATTAACAAAACTAACACCAGTACCCTCAACTATGGTATCTGCACCGAGAATTGCAGAAGCTCCAGTGCATTTAGAATGTAAATATTTAAAAACCGTAGAAATTCCAGGCTGGAATAAAACAGATATCTATAAAATTATCTTCGGCGAAGTCATCGGAATTAACATTAACGATGATTTCATCACAGGTGACGGGCTAATAGATATTGGGAAAATGAAACCCATCGGACGGCTCGGTTATAACGATTATACTAAAATCGATTTTGATTCTATTTTTACCTTAGACCGACCAGACTAGCTATACGTCCGGATCTAAAGAAATCATTTGCGAAGGATGATAACGCTCACCTTTGATTTGCTCAGGGCCAAAAATTTTACCTGCTTTTTCTAGCTCGCTATTACTAACATTAATTTCCGCGGCCAACGCGTTTTCCTCGACATATTTCACATGTTTTGTCCCTGATATAGGAACAAAATCAGGATCTTTAGACAATAACCACGCCAGAGCTAACTGAGCTGGAGTGCAATCATTATCAACAGCAAGCGTAGTAAGCTCCTCAACTAGTTTTAGATTATGCTTAAGATTATCTCCCGTAAAACGCGGCATTGTAAGGCGCATATCCCCTTCCTCGAGCAGGCTCATATCCTTAACCACGCCGGCCAAGAACGCTCTTCCGAGAGGACTAAATGGGACAAACCCAATCCCCAGATTTTTGCAGCACTCCAGTACTTTATATTCCGGATCTCGGGGTCCACAAAGAATATTCTGATTGAACGGCACAAATAGGATGTTCCCGATGGCCATTTTGAATTGTTTCTGACGAACATTCAGACAACCCAATGTTCCCGATCTTTCCCGCCCTAACCGCGTCAGCCAAAGCGCCAACACTTTCTTCAATCGGCACTCTAAAATCCCTTCGATGAAGATAATAGAGATCAATATAATCTGTATTAAGCCGCCGCAAGCTCGAATCCAGGGTCTCCTGAATATTTTGAGGCGTTCCATCAACCCCTCTTTTTCCATCTTTATTAATAATTCTGCATTTACTTGCCAAAATAAATTCGTTACGCCGTTTCCCTAGTACCTCGCCTATTAGAGTTTCGTTGTGGCCCACCCCGTAAACGCTTGCAGTGTCCAAAATGTATAGCCAACATCAAGCGCCCTATGCAAAGCTCGCTCTGACTCCTTCCGATCTGCTGTGCCGTACCCTTGCGACATACTCATACAGCCAAGCCCAATCGCTGAAACTTTCAATGCCCCTAGATTTCGCTTTTTCATTAAAATTCCTTGTTATGAATTCACTTAACCTAGTTATACAATCCAAATCTCCTAACTTATAGAATAAACCAATTTATAAAGAGATTACTAACTTTCGTTATTTAAGTTCATAGCATTAAGGTACAATGTTATTGTAGTGAATTACGATGTTTTTTATTAGACAATTAGCATAATCACTCTTGATTTAATCTATACCGAGACTCAAATTCCTTTGAACTACCCATGAAAACTTCGCGCAATATTTTGTCAATCTCGTTAAAAACCTTTGCAACTGCGCTTTTGGGGTTAACCTTATTTTCCTGTGATATAGAACCTATCAGTGTTGGAGATTGGGAGGTTTCTATTCAGATAGAAGAAAAAACTCACACTTCCACTTGGAGAATAACTCGAGAGTCTATAAATATTTACGCCCCCATTGCTAATAAAGATATCTTTATCGAAGAGGTCGACCTCTCAGGGAGCAGAATAAGCTGGTCAACTAAAGCAGAAAATATTCCAATGCTTAACATCCGCAACCGTATAAATTTCAATGGAACTGTCGATGGAAATCAACTGGCTGGAACACTGTTTAGTCAACAAGGAAATTACTCTGTCAACGGGAAACGCCTTACTGATTCTATTAGGCAGTAAAACATCTAAAAATTTTCAGGAAGAAAGAAATAAACTAACTTTTGTTTCTTGAGGGGATCTCAGGTATTTTGTAATTCTCGACTATTGCTGGGAATAAATTCGTTAAATATTAGGAGCACTCTGTGGAAAATTCAACGGCAGACTTTCCAAAGCCACGAGCACTTGCAGTTGTTATTGGCCTTATGGCTATCTTATTAATCTTCCTGGGCGTCGTTTTGTTACTTGCTGGAGGGTCTCCGTATTATGTTCTTTCAGGGGTAACACTTGCCGCATGCAGTTTTTTACTTTTTAAGGGAAACCCTCGAGGAGCATGGGTATATGGAATATTCTTATTCATCACTTACCTGTGGTCCTTCTACGAAGTAGGCTTAGATGCTTGGGCCTTAATGCCCCGAGTCGCAATGTTTTCCGTACTTGGTTTTTGGTTTTTGGTGCCGCGAGTAAGAAGAGGATTGTTACAAGAACAACCAGAGCCTCTCACAAGCAAAATAGAAACCCGATACACCGCAACGCTAATCGCGATGTTTTTAATCTTAATTTATATAAATAACACGGATTATGAGGTTCGGTCACCAAGCTCACCCGGAACAGGTCTAGTTAATAATGACAGTGGCCAGTGGAGTCACTATGGCGCCACCAAGAAAGGAACCAGATATGCCCCGTCAGATCAAATCAACCTTGACAACGTTCACCTCCTGGAAAGAGCCTGGGAAACACGGACAGGTGTGCCCGGAACATTTAAAGGAACTCCTATCCAAGTAGGTGACGGCCTTTATTTATGCACCGGCCAGAATATTATCCTGTCGCTTGACCCTGATACCGGCGAGGAGCGGTGGCGGTTTGACCCAAAAATAGATACTCCACAAATAGGTTTTTGGGATACCTGTCGCGGCGTTACTTACTATGAAGCTCCGAACTTTAGGTCACTCGGGGTCTGCGAAGAACGAATCTTTACGGCAACGACTGACGCTCGCCTGATCGCAGTAAACAAAAATACTGGTGAGCGCTGTAATGACTTTGGCAACAATGGAGAAATTAGCTTAATACCTGGAATGGGCGACGTAAAACCGGGATTTTATTTCGTAACGTCACCTCCGACTATAGCTAACGATGTCTTAGTGCTTGGAGGTTGGGTCTTTGACAACGTGGAAACTGAAGAGCCCTCTGGGGTTGTCCGAGGGTTTGATCCCATTAGCGGAGATCTAGTCTGGGCGTGGGACATGGGTCGTGAAGACCGAGCCGGCTTGCCTCCCGAAGGGGACTCTTACACTAGGGGAACTCCTAACGTGTGGAGCTTAACCAGTGCTGACGAAGAGTTGGGGTTAATCTATTTGCCAACCGGTAATGCGACACCAGACTATTACGGAGGACATCGAAGCGAGGCCATGGAGGAGTATTCGAGTTCAATTGTGGCTCTCGAAACAAGAACAGGAAGGGTCAAGTGGCACTTTCAAACGACTCATCACGATATCTTTGACTACGATGTTCCTTCGCAGCCATCCTTAGTTGATATACCGATTAATGGAGAAGTTCGTAAAGCCGTCATCGTGCCTACAAAACGCGCAGAAATTTTTGTGTTCGATCGTGAGACCGGCGAATCGTTAACTGAGATTGCTGAGCTTCCCGTACCACAAACTGATTTGCCTGACGAAACCACATCTGAAACTCAACCATTCTCTGTGGGGATGCCTTCTTTCGCTCGAGATTACATACGTGAGGCAGACATGTGGGGAATCACCCCATTCGACCACGCACTGTGTCGAATTCAGTATCGTGACCTCCGTTATGAGGGGCCACTCACTCCCCCTACAACCGGAGGAACACTGCTTTACCCCGGCGTAGCAGGGGGCATGAATTGGGGCAGCGTCGCAATAGACGAAGTTAATAATTTAATGGTCGTAAATTCAATGCATAATCCAAACGTAGTGCGCTTGTACCCTCGCGATGAATTGGCTGGCAATGAACAATATGGCATCGGAGGAACACAATTAGGCACCCCCTATGCTGCTTATTCTTTTTTCTTTTTGTCTCCAATATTTACACCGTGCCTGCGCCCACCATACGGAGAAATGGCCGTAGTTGATTTAGCAAACCAAGAGGTATTGTGGAGGCGCGGACTAGGAACCGCTCGAGACCAAGGCCCGCTAGGCATCCCTAGTAATTTACCCCTTCCAATGGGCATGTTCTACAATGCCGGCTCAATTGTGACGGGCGGCGGATTGATTTTTATGGGCGGGGTTGTAGACAGCACCATGCGCGCTATTAATGTATACGATGGCGAAGAAGTCTGGACGGAAGATCTTGGAGGCTCATCATCAACCGCGACCCCAATGTCTTACGTAAGCCCGACTACTGGCAAGCAGTACGTCATATTGACCTTGCCGAGTGCGGGAAATGGTTTACAACTAGAATCTTCCGTAAACACTTTGGATCAAACAGAAACATCTGGCGGTGCAGTTATAGCCTATGCACTCCCAGATTGATTTTTGATGTCACTTAAAACTTAATCGTGTCTAGGCCACCAAAAATATATAAGAATAAAAGAGGGAATAAAACCGCAACAAAAAAGTGTCCATAAACAGGCTTGTTTTCAAAGACGATTTCTGCAAGTGTTGTAATGTAGTGAATAATATTATTGGTTATCTTTTTCTTATCCATATTAACTCGCTATCTCAATTTTATTTCTCTGATGGATACCAATAAGTCATCGTAATATCTCTCAGCATTCGCCAACGATTACCTCGAAAACGCGGTCGAAAAACCATCGTTTCCAGCGCATCTCGCGAATCTACCTTTGCCTGTACAGTATCTGGTATTGAGGATTCAGCATCTGGACTCCGTGTTTCTCCCCTAGATGAAATACGGAAGCGCATTTCCGCTCTCGTCAATTCAATTTCAAAATTTGATAATAATTCAGGTGCTGGCGGCAATGCTGCATTTAAAAGTGATTCATTCCAGCCCGTATAATTACCTAGGTATACTTCAGGATCATCACCATCCATTCCTCGGACATAACGATACCCAGCGGCATCTTGAGCAACAATAGCGTCACTCATCGTTGAATAAAACTCGGTAACAGGAAGTATTACCGGACGTGAAAAAAAATCAGTGATTTGTTGTTTATCAATCCCAGCTTCCTCGAATAAACCCATAGCCTCTCGATAAGAGTGCTGCGCTAATCCAAGCCCCATTAGCATTTGAAAATCCGCTTCGTAAACTGCGGCCATACCGTCTGCTTCTTTATCGCCAGATTGTTGTACGATATCTCTAATTTCTTTAACGACTTCGTAAGCTTGCCGTAAATAGGTTTCTGGCTGGGTTTGCTCTGGCTCAAAAATTCTATCACCAGCGTCATATCCCAATTCATCAGGAGATAAGAGCAAAGCAGACAAATGATATTTTTCTATAGCCTCCCTATAAAGGAAGGGAATCATAAGGGGATCATTTTCTCCATATTCATCTCTCGCAATTGTCAACATTTGACGAAGTAACCGCCGCGAAGTGATAAAATGATTAATTCGATTCCGTTTAATATCAAGATTAAATGACAAATGGTGCCAATTTCGTAGATCGTCAATTGCTAATAAGTTTTCTTCAACAGTCGCATCGGGATTTTGTGAATAAATAAACTGAAGATTCTCATAATTATCTGTTACCGCCTCTAGATCATTAACAGACAAATTATTCTTAATAAGTGATTGTAATATCGTAATCTGGCTAAAGGTATCGGGACCCTCACTAATGTGCAGGAGCTGTAATTGCCTATCTAATATACTATTTGCTCTATCTAAGATTCCATTTTCAATATATACATTAGCAAGCCCTCCAAGCGGTTCTAGCAGCGCTCGGTCATAGGGCCCGTATTGCTTTTCCAGATCAGTGATCTCGTTTTGATAACGATTGACCTCGCGAATGTAGTCGATGCTCGATATTAATCGATCGGCTTCTTGCTCAGCCGTAAAAGTTAGTGTGGCACTAAAAAAACATAAAGATGCAGCAAACCTACTCAACCAGTTAGGCAGGAAAAAACGTCGAGCCTTTTTGCAAAATAATATTTCCCGCGCCGATTTCAAGATTCTAAACCCTGCTTAAATCAGGGTATCTCCCTGTTTTAGTGGTATCGGAACAACTAGAAATACTTCGCCAAAGCCCTAGAAAAATTTGGCGAAGTCATAGCATCTATTTCAGATTAGAATAATCCGTAGTACTCATCATGTAGGCCTCAATTGAAAGCGGCACTTCGTACTTGGCTCTCAATGCAGCCCATGCGGGATCTGCACCAAAATCAGCCCAGACCTGTGATCGATGAGCTCTATCACGATAAGCTAGCATCCAGACCAGAGTGTTTGGATCATCCAACCGCTGCCAGACAGCCACTACTTCGGCGCCGTGTTTTTCAAAGATTGCTACTTCTTCCTCTCGGAAACGCTGATGCAAGTCATCAATGCCTCCTTTTCCATTAACCGCTGGCTCGGCGGTATACATGCGCAGTTCGAAACAGCGCGCGTCGGAACCCACATTCTTCGAAAATTCTTCAGACAACTGGGCAGCCGGGCCACAAGGCTGCGGCGCTTCGCCTGCAGAGGCAAACCCAACAAACCCAAATACAACCAGAAAAGCACTCAAAATGTTTTTCATTTCTTTCTCCATAAAATGGTATTAATAATTTTACTTTCGATAAAGCAATACAAATTTGTCGGTCTTACCCTGAATTGATGGATCAAAAACACCAACATCTCTAGGATCATCTTCATTACTGTGAAGCTCTGAGCTTCGAGCGAGCGTTAGTCCCGCGCCTTCAGCAAGGCCACTAACAAGACCTTCGCTAATTCTGTGCAAGCTACCCCCTGCGTCGATGCCAGAGTCCTCACTAGCATCGTGATCCATAACGAGAAAGACACCGCCCGGCTTCAAGACCCTCGCTATTTGCGAAAAAGAACCCTCTGGATCGCCCAAATTTTGGCCGCCTGGCTCAAAACCTAGCTCATGAGGGCCTAATATCCATGTAACCATATCCACAGAATTACTAGCCGCATCAAGGGCATCAAAATTAACGCTACTTAAGGTCACGTTAGATAAACGGTTATTCGCCAATCGCGCTTGTACGGCTTCTTCAAAGAACCCATTCAAAGCAGGTGGGTTTTGCATTATTACACTGCCACTAGTTCCGACAGCGCGACTAAGTATTTCTGTGTAATACCCGCCCCCAGCTTCCATTTCCAAAATAGTCATGCCTTCCTCTATTCCCGCAAAGGCCAAAACTTCTAATGGCATCCGCCTCGCGTCATCGGCAGCATCCTCACTAGGTCTATCACCACTGTTTAACGATGCATGAACAATTTCAGCAGACGAATCAGCTTGTGCCACTGTGCCCGCAAGCAGAAAAAATGGGACAAGTACTATAGTTAATAACTTTCTCAATAAATTCATTTACAACTCCTGCCTTAATTGGCACAAATAGTATAAAACCTTAACAAAACACACCCCCTTGGCATATTCACTCCTAGAGTTTATAGGAAAACATACAAGAAAAGCACTAGGATAAGTTAGCGAGGCCAGACTAAGTTGGAGGGGTGGGGAAAACGATCAACTAGAGGAATAACCTTGGGAAGGTAAAGCTCTGTAAATGCTTTGGCTTCTTTATGGCGAGCCAAATCCTCTTGTGAGCTCCATTGTTCAACGAGTAGAAATTGTTGGCGTTCCGTCTGAGAGTGGTAAACCTCAAAGCGAATACAACCAGGTTCCTCGCTTGATAACCGAGCTTGCTCGGCTAAGAGCTCGCTAACCCTCTCAATATCTTCTGCACTTTTAACAGAGAGTATTACATTGTTGTAGACCACACGACCCTTCCTCTTTCACAACGATTGTAACTCTTTGAAGCTTAAGAGAATACCTTACTACCACTAACCTGAATAATTTATTCAGGCTGCTTTGAGCACTGAGTAATTAAGGATAGAATCAGCTCCTACCAAAATAGAGAGATTAATAATGTTCCGACAGCTAAAAAATTGCCATAACGTAGAAGACCTTCGCCTCCTTGCTAAGCAGCGCCTTCCTGGCCCAATCTTTCATTATATTGATGGTGCTGCTGATGATGAAGTGACCTACCGTCGAAACACTTCCGCATTTGATGATTGTGATTTGGTTCCCAATGTACTCGCTGGTGTTGAAGACATAGACATGTCCGTATCGGTGATGGGTCAAAAATTAAAAATGCCAATATTCTGTTCTCCAACGGCGTTGCAAAGACTTTTCCATCATGATGGAGAGCGGGCCGTAGCAAGGGCTGCAGAAAAGTACGGCACCATGTTTGGCGTTTCTGCTTTAGGCACGGTAACTCTAAAAGAAATCGGGGACATGATTTCTACACCGAAGCTCTTCCAATTTTATTTTCATAAAGACCGTGGATTAAACCAAGCCATGGTAGATAGAGCAAAAGATGCTGGGTTCAATGCTCTTGCACTCACCGTCGATACGATTACCGGTGGTAATCGGGAACGGGATTTATATACTGGATTTACCTCTCCACCAAAATTAACCCTAAAAAGTTTGTTAAGTTTCGCTGCACACCCTGGATGGGCGTTAAATTATTTTTTTGGTGAAGCATTCGAACTCGCAGAACTAAAGGATTTTGTACAACAAGGTTCAAATGTCGCTGTTTCAATAGGAGACTATTTCGCAGAAATGTTAGATCAATCTATGAATTGGTCGGACGCGGAAGAACTTCGGGCTAAGTGGGGAGGACCTTTCTGCCTAAAAGGAATTATGAGTGTCTCCGATGCTAAAAAAGCAGTCGATATTGGAGCTGACGCAATTATGATTTCCAATCACGGGGGACGGCAACTAGATGGATCGAGATCTCCCTTTGATCAGGTAAGCGAAATTAGTGACGCTGTCGGAGATAAGGTCGATGTTATTTTAGATGGTGGAGTTAAACGCGGGACACACGTACTGAAGGCAATTGCGGCAGGCGCCAAAGCCTGTTCAGGGGGTCGCATGTATTTGTATTCTCTCGCGGCGGCTGGGCAGCCAGGCGTAGAAAAAGCACTTGGAAATTTACGAACAGAAATCGAGAGAGACATGAAGTTGCTTGGCGTGAATAATATCTCTCAAATCAATCGGGATATGCTGCGCTATCGCTAGCGATACATCGATTATTTTTAAAAACTAGATAATCTAATCTTACTTGCGGCATTAAAATAAAACATGAAACCTCTTTTAAAATATTTAGGTATCACTTCTCTATCGACAATTTTTGTAATGGGTATGTTTTTTATATACATGCGATTACACGATGGTCCTATCGAATTTATTCCATGGTTTACCATAAGTACCGGGGGACCATTCCGTTCGGGTGAACTCGAGCCCTCCCCTGATAACTGGACCTTTCTAAAAGAGCGACAAGAGATTGAAATGGAGACCTTAAATCTCGGAACCACGAAAACAATATGGACTATGGTAGTCGATGGGCGGTTATTTGTTGCGAGCGGACGGCGACAAACTTGGTATGGACAGTTGTGGAAGCAGTGGCCGCGAAGAATAGAGAGTGATGACAGGATTATTCTTCGAATTGATGATGCGCTTTATGAGCAACGTTTAGTACCAATTACTGAGGGAGATATAATTCTTCCTGTTTTACAAGAGTCATGGCGAAAATATGGACGAGGATCAGAACCTACCTCCTCTGCCAGAGTCACCGGAGAATTAATGTGGTTATTTGAAATAGTCGATCGGGTCTAATTAATCTGGCAAACGGAAAGCGAAAACGTATCCGCCTAGAGGATCCTCTTCCTCGGCTGGCAAGGGGAGATAACCCGACCCCCTTGTCGAATTAAAAACTGGCACTACAACAATCAAGGTCTGTTTTCCTTCGGGGGACAAGTAGGTCATCGGTGTCCCTTGGGCTGTGTAAGGAATCGAATGATTCCATAATTCCTCTCCATCCAACAGGCTAGTAGCTCTTACAGTATTATCGAAAGTGCCTGCGCTAAATATAAGCCCACCCGCGGTTGTCACAGTACCCCCTGTTTGAGGCGCTCCAACAGTTAAGGGAAACTTTGTTGGAATACTTTGGTTAAAAACTGTTGGGCCGGTTTCTTTTGCCGTACCGATTGGTTTTTGCCAGAGCAGCTCTCTAGTTTCCAAATCAACAACACCGAGCGTTCCATACGGCGGCTGCATGCACGGAACGTGCAATGGCGACATGAAGCGCTGTGTATTGTGACTGTAAGGTGTTCCTAGTTGGCTACCGACAACCCCATCTGGTAGTTGATCCCTCGGAATCAAGGTTAACTGATTTGCCATATAGAGAGGATTCACTACCATTAGATTATTAACTTCATCAATACTTACGCTCCCCCAATTAAAGCCCCCTGTCGCTCCTGGGTTTTGTAATATAGTTCCGACACCCGGGACAGTAAAATGACCTTCATATCGCATTTTTCGATATTCGATTCGACACCAGAGCTGGTCTAATGGTGTTATTCCCCACATTTTCGTTTCATCTAACTGCATACGCCAGATTGGCAAATCCATAGTAAATGGTTGAGTAGCAGCGATATAATCTTCAGGCACGCCCCCTGTTTGCGGAACAGGAAGTTCTTGGATATCGAATAGTGGCTCGCCTGTCTCGCGATTTAAAACAAAGACCTCACCTCGTTTTGTCGGTTGCAGCAGCGCTTTTATTTTTTCGCCACCCTCACCAGGCAGGTCAATAAGCGTAGGTTGTGAGGGGACATCGTAATCCCAAATATCATGATGTACGGTTTGATAGGACCAGCGAATATTGCCTGTTGCGCCCTCAATCGCTACAACTGAACTCGCATAGTTGTCGCTTGCCTCCATTCGATAACCACCAAAATAATCAGGCGTTTCGTTTCCGGTCGGCGCATAAATTAGACCCAGCTCTTCATCTACGCTGAACAAGGACCAGACGTTTGGAGTCCCACGCGTATAGACTTCTCCGCGCAAAGGTTCCGTCATTATGCCGGGACGCCCCATATCCCAGGCCCAAGCGAATTCGCCTGTAATGGAATTAAATGCTCGAACCACACCCGAGGGCGGTCCAACGGAACGATTGTCAATTACCCAACCACCAACGACAACGTTATTGCCTACGATGCCTGGCGGCGAAGTCTGAAAGTTAGCAATTCGCGGGTCATTACCCATACCTAGTGTTAAATTTACTTCCCCCTGATCGCCAAAAAATATACACCGCTCACCAGTCATGGCATCAATCGCTATGAGCCTTGCATCCGTAGTGTTGGTTAAAATCCGAGCTTGGCATTCGCCACTATAGCTTGACGGAGCCTCATAATAGGAAACTCCGCGACATCCAGTGGTAAAGTATCGTGCCTGCGCTAAATGTTCCGGATCGATGAGAGGATCAAATTGCCAGACCAACTCTCCATTTTCGGCGTCTATTGCCACCACCCGGTTCCCACCGGTACAGACATATATCAATTCATCTACCATGAGAGGCGTTGCCTTAAAAGCGCCACCTGCCCCCGTTCGATAAGTCCAAGCCAACTCAAGCTGATCAACATTGTTAGTATTAATATTATCGAGCGGCGAGTAGCGCGTGCCCTTCGCAGAATTTCCATAACTCGGCCAGTCAGTCTGAGTATTAACGGTATTGATTCCACTTCGTTGTGACAGCTCTCTCACATCGAAACCGGTACCATCAGTGAAAACGAATATCGTTATAGCAATGGCTAAGATTGGTATTGCTTTAGCTATAGGGGATAAAAATAGCGGCGGCGGGCTTCCTTCATATAATGTGTTTCGCAGCCACGGAGTTAAAAACCAGAGCCCAACAACCGACAAAGGCAGTATACGTGGAGCCAGAGCCCATAAATTCGTTCCCGATTCCATGAAAGACCATGCGACCGTAAAAAAGAGCAATAGGCCAAATACTAGAGAACCTTGGGGGTCCTTATTCAATATACGCCATGCTGAATAGCCTACGGCCGAACCCGCTAAGAAATAATAAAACGAGCCCCCGAGAAATAAGAGTTGCAGACCTCCAAAAATCATTGGCGTCGCTATAACGAACAATAAAAAAGGAAATATTCTTTGTGAGTTCATATGTCTCTATACATCCTATTACGAGATGTGAATTGCGTCTTTCTGCTTTACCCATTTTTGCGGAAACCACCAGACGAGCTTACATAAAAACACTAGCCAGCACCGGAAAATTATTCCCAAGGCTTTCTATCAACATTCCTTCCGGCTTTTTCCCGACGCAAACTTAAACTAGCACCACATATACTATTTTAGAGAAATAAATCTATTTGGAATTAGATATTTTAAAGCTGGCCTTCTTCAGCTAGTCTTTCCTCGACTCGAGCTCCCCGCAGGATATTCTCCATTCCATAGTTTCCCTCGTGGCAACCATATTCATAAAGCAATCCGGCAACTCTAGTCATAGACACAATGCCGCTAAACTCGTCCGTGTAAGTCACAGGGTCATCAACCGTGAACTCATAATCGACCGTGTAAGGCCCTGTGCGGGTAAAGCGCTCGGTAAGTACTTTTGCGTAAGACGTTCCTGCTTGACCAAAGCTTGCTGATAAACCGTTAAAATTTTGCGTCACAACAACCAGGGTGCCTCCCTCCCAATATCCTCGAGAATCACCCGTATAAAACCGAATGTCTTGGTTAAGTATTTCCATTTCGTCTGGGGAGTCGTATAAAGGGACAATACGAGCGTCATGGATCATCTCAGTCATTAACACCGCGGTATCTTTATTTTGAAATATTTGGAGGTTGTTGTTATAGAGACTCGGAATTAGTGGAGGGCCTGCGTTGAAACCAATAATACAGCGCTCAGAAAGGCCTCGATCTTCAGGACCATCAGCACCTATGCCCCCCGCCGCAATTCTCACTGGTCGCATTTCACCCGTAGTAATGCCCCCGTAAACTCCTTGCTGCTGTGCCACACCTTCTTGCAATTCCGGTAGACGTCCATTTGCCGGAGAAATAATGTGTGATGTCCTAACGTTTCCCCCAATCCCTTGGTTTTCAATCCAAAAATCATTGTAGGAACCATCCACACCCTCAATATTAAGTGCCGCATCCGAACCCGCATCCGCCGCTGCTCTTCGACGCGCGAATTCCTCAACCTCTTCCGGCGTCAAAAACTGCCTCTCTCCATATTGGGTCGGGCGCTGCATTGGGACATTTGAAGACCAATTCCATACACCCCGAAGGTCTGGCTGACCCCATTCTGTTCTCGGAACTTCGTAATCTTGAGCAAGTAAAGCCATAGAAAGGCTGCCTGCAAAAGCCGCCAAAATCAGTAAGCTTGTTTTTTTCATGGGGCGCTCCATCATTGAAATAAATTTCTTTAAGATTTGGATTTATTTTCTTTTATTTTTCCATTATTACACTATTAGGCTAATTAGAACTACTTAATCAGAACTGGAGAGCACACGTTTCAGGCCTTCCAACGATATCTGCATGCCATGCTCAATCGCATCTCCAAATTGCTCTGGCTCAATCTCTGATGTCCATTCTAATGCGCAGCCCTCACCTGACCTTGTCAGCTCGATCGTAGCAAGATGATGTTGTAATGGCGATGGAGTTTTTATCGCCGTATATTGGAGTGTGTAAGTTTCCGAATCATTAACAAGAATTTTTTCCTGCACTTCGCCAATGCCATCCATACTGAAGGATCGAACGTTACCATTAAGGCTTATCGATTCGACACTCGGAACCCAGTCACAGCGTGTTACGTCACTAACCACATCCCAAACCTCTTGTAATGACTGGGGAAGCTCTTGTTTTAACGTTATCGTTTTCAAAGTATTTACCCTACCCTCTATTTATTCGTTATAACTATTTTTTTCAATCCTAAACAACAAAATCCGTTGCCGTTATATCTCCAAAGATCCAGAGAATAAAGAAAATTTAACGTAAATCCAGCTGTAAAAATAAATCGGGACGAAAATAATGCGCCTTTAATAATGATAGGCCATATAAAAAGGGTCTTCATTTTTGTATGCTTGGGCATCAGTTCTCGATAAGGACTTCCCTAAGACGGGTAACTAGCAACCCTTTTTAGGGAAAAATAAAAACCGCAAATTCTACGGAAAAATTACGATGTTATTACCATCTCGATTACTTCAAATTATCGGCCGCTTCTCAAGCCAACTATTGTCCGTCATATCGCTCGCTTATATTACCGGCCTTAGCATCACTGCATGGGGCCAGAACGGTGGGTATAACTGGCCAAGCCAAAACCTAAATATCCATAACAGCCGCTATGCTGAACTTAATCAGATAAATCGTTCAAATATCTCATCATTAACAGAATCATGGACCTTCTCACCGGGCCCTCAAGACAGCATTACCCAAGTCACCCCGCTTGTTGCAAATGGGGTAATGTATTTACATTCAGCCAACACAATGTTTGCCTTAAATGCTGCCAGTGGTGAAGAGCTGTGGCGAAGACCCCTCGATGGCGGATTAGCTGGCGGCCCAGTAAGAGGGTCGACTTATGCCGACGGCAGGATTTACGCGTATCGGGGTGCTGACCTTTACGCGTTTGATGCCGAAACCGGCGAGGAGATCAGATCCTTTGGGGAAACCGGCGTCGTGCAAGTCATCAGCGATGCCTTAAATTTCAAATACCCTGACGTCTATCCGGATACTACTGATCCCATTAACCTTGGTTATCGCTTGACTACACCGCCGACCCTACACGATGGGAAGATGTATGTTGCAGCTGCCTTATCAGAGGGTCATATCCCTGGTGGGTTAGTGATCCGCATTGATGCCTTAAGTGGCGTCGTTGAGTGGGTCTTTAACACGGTGCCACAAACCCCGCGCGATTCAGGCTGGGAGATTGCTAGGGATACCTGGGGAATCGGGCAGCGAGCAGGTGGCGGCGTATGGACACCTCCAGCTATCGATACAGAATTTGGGCTCGTTTACATCAACGCCGGTAATCCTTCTCCGGACTATGACGGCTCAGCGCGCGTTGGCGCAAATTTATTTACCAATGCGACAGTCGCACTTCATATCGATACCGGCAAGCTGGCCTGGTATTTCCAGGCAGTGCATCACGACCTTTGGGATTGGGACCATGTCACCGGCCCCCTACTATTTGATGTCGAGAATGAAACCGGCGAAATTGTTAAAGGCGTGGCAGCCGGAGGAAAGAATTGCCTTTTCTATATGTGGAACAGGGAGACCGGTGAACCTCTTTTCCCTATGCCAGAAACTGCGATGCCAATCGCAACTGATGTGCCAGGGGAGGTGGTCTATCCGACTCAGCCGATCCCGCATACAGCACGCGGAGTTCCAATGGATCCCCTGTGCGCGACGTTTATTCCCTTTGATGATCCAGAGCTCGCGGCGCGCAGCAAACAAATCTACACCCCTTATTCCTTAACCGAACCTTACATAGTCGCGCATGGGGGCTCGAGTTTTGGCTCTGCTTCCTTCAGCCCGCGGACTCAGTTGGTTTACATAACTGGAAAAAATGGCGCCATTAGCTTAACCGTGCAGCCTGTCGGTGACTCACTAACGCCTGGGCCAGATAGCCGAGGTC
>JAQWTK010000019.1 GCA_029242705.1 Gammaproteobacteria bacterium
GCCTATTTATCAGTGCTTTCAAACCATCTCGTATATGGACTACCGGGCGGGGCTCCCCATCGACACCCGTATTACCGATATTGATAGAGCTATCCTCCCCAATTTCTATTACTTCATTAACATTAGTGGTAAATACTACAACTTTTTCTTTGTTTTTTATTTCTATGTCCATCTGATTTACGACAAACGGACAGTCCTCAACTTGAATACGAAGTTTTTCAACAGGCGAAACTAAGTAATAATCCCCATCATCTTCCAAGCGAAGTATCGTGGAAAATAATTGAACCATGTTATGCCGGTGAATTAAGCGGCCATCATGAAACCAACTCCCGTCTCGAGCGATTAAAATATCCATGTCACCGCAAAAAGGCGGATCCCAAAGGTGCACTGGAGCGGGTCCTCTTGCTTTGATATTTTTTTTAAGGTCACCCAGTTTATTTAAAGGAGTTAACTCTTTTTTCAAGTTCAGCGCCAAGTGAATTAATGTTAACTTACTGCTATTTCGCCGTATCAGGAGATATTAATACATAATACTTGAATGGATATAGTCAATCTTTACTAATCTGAAGTCCAGGGAAGAAGGGACTTATTTCCAGTGAGGATAAATTTCATCGGCCAATGAGTTACCGTCAACCAAAATATCCAAAACCCAGGCTCATCTCCGGAATGCAGATAACCTAGATTTTCTTCATCAAATATCACATCTAAAACACTATCAAATATGCTAAGCCACTCTATCCTGTCGTTAAATCCTGCGATGAGCAAAAGAAGCAATGAAGTTACTAAACAGAAAAAGCCAATCCAATGCACCATGGATCCAAGCTTTTTCAGCCGGCGGGCGCGGTTGAAGTGTACTTTAGAGCGCATATAAGCGTGGTAATTATTCTTATTTTTTCTTTTAGTCATTCCTCTGCGCTTCACTTTTCTAGAACTTTGATGGTATTACTTAAATTACACCTTAACGAGTTTACTTATACTCTATGTTTATTCACAATAGTGACGATAAATCAGAATCTAATGGTTAAGAAACGTCCTAGTCAATGCGAGCAATAAAATCTATAAATTACAGGCAACAAATAATCTTTCTAGATGCCTGAATCAACAGCTTTCTCTAACCTCTTCGATATTCTAAAAGGTGAGGCGCCTCTTCTGGATGTGCGTTCTCCTATTGAATTCAATCGTGGAGCCATCCCTGGCGCCATAAATCTCCCCTTGCTGGATGACGAACAAAGAAGAGTTATAGGAATTCGCTATCGAAAGTCAGGCAGAAGCGATGCAATTAAGCTCGGATATCAACTTATATCCGGTAATCTCAAAAGTTCTCGCATTAAATCCTGGAAAGAATTCTTTGAAAAAAATCCTAAAGGAATTATCTGTTGCTATAGAGGCGGCTTACGCTCACGAATAACCCAAGAATGGCTAGCCTCGGTCGGTATAGATTGCTCTATGGTCTCGGGTGGATATAAGGCGCTTAGACGTTCCTGTATTGATATACTGGATTCGGCCTGCTCTCAAAATAAAATTATCGTGGTCAGCGGAAAAACCGGGACGTCCAAAACAGAAATTCTCACTAACATAAGGTCGGCAATTGACCTTGAAGGAATAGCTAGCCACCGTGGCTCAGCATTTGGTCGTCGTCTTAGGCCGCAACCTACTCAGATTAATTTCGAAAATCAAATAGCGATAGATTTACTAAGAATAGATTCGCCTTCAGATCGCTCAATCTTTATCGAAGATGAAAGCAGCTCAATTGGCTCATTAAGCATACCTATAAATCTTTTTTATCAAATGAAAAATGCACCTATTGCATTGATTGAAGCCTCGATTGAAAAACGAGTTGATAAAATTCTGAAAGATTACATAATTTCGAATTATCATGAGTTTCATTATCATGACCCGAAGAATTCATTAACTTTATTTTCCGAATTTCTTTTATCTAGTCTGTGGCGAATTAAAAAAAGGCTAGGAGAAAAGAATTATCGAGCAGTAAAAAAACATATGGATGGTATTCTAGAGCCACCTAACACAGAAGAAGCCATGAAATCTCATCAGAAATGGATTTATACCTTAATAACTGAATATTATGATCCTATGTATGAGTATCAATTAGAAAAGAAATCTCATCGTATTATATTTCGAGGAGATAAAGCCGAATTTTTGCATTGGAGTAGAGAAGCGGATTAAATCATCTAAACTAATAATGGAAATTAATCGAATTAATCTAGAAAAAATACTTCCTTATATAAATGATGATTTCATCCTTCTTGTTCCCAATCAAAGGATAAAAGATGCAATTATTAGCCAATATCTCGAATCTCTCCCAAACAAAGCATGCTCAACACCAGCAATATTTCCGATCGATATATTTGTCAAGAAGCACTGGGAACTCAATGCTAGGAAACTAATTCAGCCTTACTGTAATTTGCAATTAATTTCGACCAGAGAAGAGCTTTTGATCTGGAATGAAATTATTGAGACTTCCTTACAATCTATACCGCTTTTAAATACAGAAGAGACCGCAAATTCTGCATCTCATAGCTATCGCATAGCAAAACAATGGATAACCAATGAGATTTTAGACAAAGAGTTATCAATCAATTCGCCTATTAAAGATACGGCAGTATTCTCTAGGTGGGTAAAGGACTACCAAAAATATTGCCAAAAACATCAATTAATTGGTCTAGTCGATGCTATGCTAACCTTAACTGAAGAGCGTAAGAAAAACGGACTCGCTAAATACTTAAAAAAATTCGTACTAGTTAATTTTTTTAATCCCCCACCCCTTTATAAGTTATTTTTTAAAGCTCTGCCTAACTTCGTAGAGGTATTTACAAATTCGGATGGGGGCTATGCGCTCAACTTAAAAAAAATAAAATTAGAATTCCAATCTCAAAATTCTGAAATCAAAAATTGTGCAATCTGGGCTAAGAGTATTTTAAAAAAATACCCTAACGCACATATAGGAATTATCACAACTGAAAAATCAGTCCGCCCAAAAGTAGAATTAGCGCTTAAAAATACACTCGCGCCTGAGCATTTATTCACAAATCCCGCAAACTATGCCCCGGCTAACATGGCGAGCAACGATAAGACTTTATTTGAACACGCATTAATTTATGATGCTTTTCTCATTCTTAAGCTAAGCGAGGATCAATATTATACTGACGATATTATTCGATTACTTCAATCCCCCTATCTTGATATTTGTCAACGCGCTCAGGAAGATCAAGAAAATGAAATAAGCACAAGTCTTTCAAACAAGCTGAGACAGCAAGCCAACCCAACAATAAAGGGTCGTGAATTTTTCAACTTCATCAAAAACCCCGATAGCCCCTTCTATTCAAAGGCCCTTTCTTCTCAACTAGTAGGGTTAAGATCAAAAATCAGAAGAATTAAGAATTTGGGCACACCCTTAGAATGGAGTCTTTTATTTGAAGACATTCTCAGCGAATTTGGATGGCCTGGAAAAATAATAGACAATGGCGAGAAATATTTAGTAAGAGAATGGCAGGAGTTACTAAAGAAATTCTCAGCATTACCATCTATGTCACCAAGGTTTTCATGTAATGTCGCGTTGATAAAATTACAATTACTTGCGAAAAAAACCTTACAGCAGAATTATTATAACACCTCACTACCGGTTTCTTTTTTTTCAATCAGTGAAGCTATAGGACTTGAGTTTGATTACGTATGGCTGCTTGGCATGGATGACCACCGATGGCCTGAACCTATCAATCCTTCTCCTTTTCTACCCTACTCGCTACAAAATAAATTTAATATTCCGAATAGTAATTGCGAAACACAATTGGACACTGCACTACTCCAATTTCAACAGTTATTAATTTCGACTCGTATTGCAATAAATGCGAGCTATCATCAAAGTGATGGTAACCAAGAGTTTCGGCCAAGTAATTTTCTAAAGGATTTTAATCCCGAGGCGGCGAGTAAAGAATCAGATAAATTATTGAGTGAAAAAGCAATCAGTCAACTGGATAGTATGCCTATCGATCAAGTTGATACTGAGAAGTTTGCCCTAACGGCTACTGAAAATATTACCGGCGGCGCTAGTATAATTAGTGATCAATCAAGTTGTCCGTTCAAAGCCTTTGCATTAAACAGACTAAAATTAAGCCCACAACCTTCAATAGAATCGGGCATTAGCAAAACAGCAAGAGGCACGGCCATCCATATTGCGCTTGAAACTCTCTTTGAGAAAATCACCTCTGATAAAGCGCTAAAATCCATTTCGTCTCATCAGCTATCTGAATACTTCACCGAAGCCGCAGTAGCGGCTGTCGAATTTCTTTCAAAAACTCATCGAGACTTACTAACACCAAGGCTTAAAAATATTGAGCAGCAACGCATATACCGACTTTTGAGTAAGTTTATAGAGCTTGAAAAAGAACGACCAAAGTTTAAAGTTGTTGCACGAGAAGAAACTCTATTCTTCAAATTCGAGAATTTAAAGTTAACACTTAGAATAGATCGTATTGATCAATTAGAAGACGGTAGTTTTGCATTAATTGACTATAAAACGGGAAAATATTCACCTTCTCCCAAGAGCTGGAATGATGATCGGCCTGAAGATATGCAGCTACCACTCTATTATTACATTGCCAGCAAAAATAAACTTCAACCTATTAATGCAGTAGCAATTGCCAATATCAATATCGAAAAGATCAATTACACTGGAATGGCTTCTTCAGACAAATTTTCCGAAAAGATAAAAGCAATAGACAAAGAGACCTGGACGAAACTGTCATGGGAACAAGCCACAAATATCTGGGTTGAAAAAATTACCTCTATCGCGTCAGAATTTAACCAGGGCGAGTGCGCTGTTAACCCCGTAAATACCGCTAGCTCTTGCACCTATTGTGGTTTACAAGCCTTATGTAGAATCCAAGAATTAACCGACATTCAGCGAGTTATTGACGAGGATTTTAACTCTTGATTTCGCCTCTTGACGATCATGCTCTTCGAAATGAGGCCCTAGACATAAGCCACTCTTTCATCGTGCAAGCGCCTGCTGGATCTGGCAAGACCGGATTATTAATCCTGAGATTTCTTAAACTTTTAGTCGTCAGCGAAAAACCAGAACAAGTACTGGCGATTACATTTACTCGCAAAGCAGCCAGTGAGATGAGAGATCGTATTCTCACTGCACTGCATTGGGCTAAAGATCTTGAGAGAGCCAAAATAAAACCAGAAAATGATTTTGATCTTCAGCGATTCGAAATAGCAAAAAAAGCCCTGGCCAGAGATCAAGAGATGCAATGGCAATTGCTGGAGAATCCTTCACGTCTAAGAATACAAACTATTGACAGTTTCTGCTTCAATATTTCAAGCCAGCTACCTATCTTAAGCCGAGCGGGAGTGAATCCTCGCATAAGCGAACAAGTAGAACTTTGCTTTCGCGATGCTATCAGCAATACACTTCTCTACCTAGAGAGCAAACAATCGCTAAGTGAAGATATCGAGAAGGTGCTCATCCACCTCGACAATGACATTGGAAAGATAGAACGCCTGCTGCTCGACCTCCTCAAAAATCGAGATCAATGGCTGTCTTATGTGCTAGAAATAAATAGTAGTAGTAATGACGCTAAAGCCTATACAGAAGCTTGTATTGAAGAGCTAGTTGAAGAGTCAATTCTAGAAGTAAGAACAGAACTAGAGCCTTATGAAAAATCCCTCATAGAACTTACTAATTTTAGTCTTAACAACCTAAAAAACCTGGATCCCCCTAAACATTATCAAATAGAACAACTAGACCAACTTCCAGGAAACTCGGTCAGTGATATCGCGCACTGGCAACCCATACTAGACCTTTTACTTACAAATAGTGGTGGCTGGCGCAAGAAAGTAGACCGGCGCAATGGATTCCCAGCAGAAAATAAAACAAATAAAAATAATCCATTACCATACAAGAAGCGAAAAGAAGAAATTAACACTTTATTGGAGCGCTTAAACGGACATGACGATCTATTAAAAGCAGCAAACTATTTGCTTTTACTTCCAAGCTCAAAAATTAATAGCAAGCAATGGAGATTTTTAGTTTCATTAACTCGAGTTCTGGTCTCGCTTAGTAGTGAGTTAGTAATTTCATTCCGAAAATTTAGATTAATTGACTATATAGAAGTAGCTGCAGCTGCCCGGACGGCTTTGGGCTCAACGGATAATCCCACCGATTTAGCTCTTTCTTTAGATCTTAGTATACAGCACATATTAATCGATGAATTTCAAGATACCTCTCAAATACAACTAGACATTCTCCAACAACTAATCAGCGGCTGGACTCCCGATGACAAACGTTCTCTATTTATGGTAGGTGATGCGATGCAGTCCTGCTATGGATTTCGTAATGCCAATGTGGGCATTTATTTAAATGTACAACAAAATGGATTGCCGCAAATTAAGATTAAATCACTTCAATTACAAACAAATTTCCGATCCAATGGAGGTATTGTTGAGTGGATTAACCGACACTTTTATACCGCTTTTCCGTCAAGGCCAAACCCCTCCTTAGGCGCTGTACCTTTTTCAAATTCGGTTGCTATTAATCCCAAATCGAAAAATTTCTCAGTCTCTACAGAACTAATCAGCTATGAAAATTCAGAGAACATCAGAGCAAAAGAAGAAGAAGCATGCCAGGTTGTTAATGCTATTCTACAGATAAGGAAAAAGTCCGCCGATGATAGTATTGCAATACTCACTCGCAGTCGCAGCCATCTAACTATGATCACCTCCGAATTAAGAAATAGGAAAATAGAGTGGCTATCTACAGATATTGATCGCATGGGAGCGATGCAAGTTACCGAAGATTTACTTAGCCTAACAAAAGCACTTTTAAATCCATACGACCGGTTGTCTTGGCTATCAATTATGCATGCACCCTGGACAGGACTACTAATATCAGATATCCATGCTGTTGCACAAGGCCCTCAACAATATTCAATATGGGCATATATTAACGACCCTAAAGGGATTAAAAATATTTCTAACGATGGAAAAAAACGTCTTAATGACTTTATTGAATGTGTTAATCCAGCAATGCAATATCGTTACCGAACATCACTCCGAGAACTAGTTCAAACTTGCTGGGAATTACTTCGAGGCGCAGCAGTAATTAAAAACAGCAAAGAGCAAATCTGTGCCGCTGAATATTTCAATCTATTAGATGAGCATGAATCCGCCGGCGGTATTAATAATCTAGAGTATTTTCAAGAGCAAGTATATAACTCCTTTATACCGGCTCTTGAGAATTCAAATCTCAGTTCCAATATTAAGCCGATTCAGATATTAACAATGCATAAAGCCAAAGGCCTTGAATTCGACCATGTTATTATTCCCGGCTTAGCAAACACCCCTGGCAGCGACGAAAAATCTCTATTTACCTGGCATGAAAGGCTAAACAAATGTGGAGAACCGAAACTTTTCATTGCGGCACGCACGGAAACCGGCGCTGAAGATGATGAGTTATACCGACTTATTCACCATGAAAAGAAAAATAAAACTCTTTTAGAAAATACACGTTTGCTTTACATAGCAATAACAAGAGCAAAGAAATCCGCAAAATTACTTGGAACAATTTTCCTCAATAAGAAAAAGGAGTTGAAGATACCTTCTCAAAGTTTATTGAGCTGCATTTGGCGAGAACTAAATAGAGAGTCATTAGATTTCAAAATACAGAACGTTAATTCCTTTGTGCGGAAATCACCCTCCTCAAATTCTACTTTACTTTCGCACTCGACCCCCGTAACAAGACTAAGGCAGACAAAAGGTCTCACTCAGGCAGAACGGAACTACTTAAAGAGCAAGGATCAGAACGTAGTGTACGAAAAAACTGAGGAGCATAAGAGAGAGAAGTATCGATATGCTTGCATCGGAGATTTGATTCATGAATTTTTAGAAAGCTATGTTCACACCAAGAATAAAAATTTATTTCTTCGCGAAAGAGAACGATTTATAGACTACTGGAAATTAAAACTGGAAAATGTTTCAGAAACCACCGATGAATTAAATAAATCATTATGTTTTATAGAAGAAACAATCAAGAAAACTACAAATAATGAAGATTTGAAATGGATCTTTGATAATTCGATTACTGATAGTCGCAGCGAATTTTCTATAAGCGCTATTCAAAATGGGAAGCCAAAAACATATATCATTGATCGCACCTTTATCGACAAAGAAAATATCCGCTGGATTATCGATTACAAGACCGGGAATCCAGGCAATCAAAACGAAACCGAATTCGTCGAACGACAATCCAAAATCCATGCCCCGCAGTTAAACCAATACAAAGCCTTATTTAATAAATTAGAGTCACGAAAAATTAAGACAGCACTACTATTTACTGCAATTCCAAAGCTAGTAGAAATCTAATTAATATAGAAATTTATAGATCAGATTCAGCTATAGCATAAATCCCGGCAGCATTACGGAAATATCCCTTATAATCCATACCCGAGCCATAAAGATAGCGGTCCTGTGTCTTTAGCCCGACAAAATCACATGTGAAATTTGTAACCTTTCGATTATGAACCTTATTCACCATCACAGCAGTGAATACTTTATCGGCCCCATTGCCTTTACAATATGCCACCACCCCTTCTAACGTAATACCTTCATCAAATATATCGTCAACTATAAGAACGGCTCGTCCCCTTAGATCTAATGATGGCTCTTTAATCCACTGTAATTCCGAACCCCTCGTCATATTCCGGTAGCGCGTTGCATGAACATAATCTATGTTCAACGGAAACTGTAACTTCATAGATAATCTTGCGGTTAAAAATAAAGCACCCGTCATAACACAGAGCATTACAGGATTAGCAGCGAAAAGCTGTGTTGAAATACGCTCAGACATCTTTTCAATTGCCAAATCAACGTCAGCCTCCGAATAAAGACACTCCGCTCGCTGACCAACTGCAGAAATTTCTGCTAGGTTTATATGGTCGTCCAAACCCTTTTTCCTTACGCTACAGGTTGACGGCTAAACCCATCGATCCCATCTAGCGTTGTCGTTGGGAATGCAAAATCCGCATCATGCGAATGAACTATTTCGATAATACGAAGCATGACGTCTTGCTTTATTTCATGATATTTAACCCAATCTGTAGTCTTGGTAAATGTGTAAATAAAGAAATCCAATGAAGATGCAGCATAAGCATCAAAATTCACAATGAGAGTCTGATTTGAATCTATTTCATCATGATCCTCTAGCATTGACTTTACATCAGCAACAATTGCACCTATCTTATTAGCATCTTGATAACGAATTCCTATCGTCTCCTTAATTCTTCGATTGGTCATTCGCGACGGATTTTCTACAGTTAACTTGGTGAATAGGGCATTCGGAATATACAGTGGGCGTTTATCAAATGTACGAACCACTGTTAAACGCCAGCCAATACTCTCTACGGTTCCTTCAATATTTCGATCAGTCGATCTTATCCAATCGCCGATTGCGAAAGGTCTGTCAAGATAAATAATCAATCCGCCAAAAAAATTCGATAAAAGATCTTGGGCTGCAAAACCTACGGCCAACCCCCCCACACCCCCAAACGCTAACAACGCGGTAATCTCGATGCCGATAGTCGGCAACGCAACTAGCATAGCGGAAATAATAATTGACAACCTAAGTAATTTCGCGAGCGCATGAAGTGTTGTTGGGTCTAGACGATTTTGACTTGAAGAGCTATCGTTTTTTAAATTATCAAGTACTCGTGCTTCAGCGAGAGAAATGAACTTAACCAGAAATATTGTTATCAAAACAATGAAAGTGAGCTGTCGAACAAGTTCTAAATTATTAGGGGAGAACAATTCGGTTTGAAAATAACCATCGCTAATCTCTATTACCCAAACTATTCCAAAAATAAGAATAAAGTAGCTGAGTGGCCCACGGGCTGCATCCAATAAGGCATCATCCCACATATTTTCTGTTTTCTTTAAATGGTTACCTAATATGATAAGCAGCCGCATAGCAGCGTAACGAACCACTAATGTTAGTGTAACTACTATAAAAATTTCGAAGCCCCAACCCAGTTGACCCCCTGATAACCAATTCACAAACTTCTCCTCGCGTTAATTTAAAGCAAATGAATTTATTGTTTCTACAGCATTAATCCATTTTCTTTGTTTAAATAAATTTTTAATTCCTTCAGTCGGCACTGATCGCATCCTAGTAATCCGATCACTCTGGCAATACGATTTTGACTCTAACCAATCCGAGATTTCAAGCGCCGATACCCGATCATTACAGACAAGAATCATATCGCACCCAGCATTTAAGGCCATTTTTGCCCTCTCCTTTGAGGAGCTGATTTTCTTAGCCGCCTCCATTGAGAGGTCATCTGAAAAAACAACTCCTTCAAACTTCAAGCCCTGTCGCAATTTATCTTTAATCCAAACTTCTGAATAGCCGGCTGAATGATCATCAATTGCTGGATAAATTACATGAGCTGGCATAACTCCATCTAAATACTCTTTAAGCTCGGCAAAAATACGAAAATCATTACTTAATATGCTTTCCGCGGAGCGCCCATCTATGGGTAACTCTGTGTGAGAATCCGCTTCTACCGTACCGTGACCAGGATAATGCTTACCACAAGCGCGCATGCCCGCACTATTCATTCCTTGGATATAGGCTTTGGCCAAGTTAATTACCGCTTTGGGATTAGCTGAAAATGCTCGATCGCCGATAACCCGACTGTCAACATTTTGTATATCCAGCACTGGCGCAAAACTTAAATCAACTCCATAATACAGTAACTCAGCGGCCATGGCCCAACCACATAGCGTTGCGAATTTAATTCCTTTATTGGTATTCTCCTCATAAACCTTCCCAATTTCTCCTAGACTTGGCAAGGCAAGAAACTTATCTCGAAATCTTTGTACACGTCCACCTTCCTGATCTACAGCTATTAATAAGTCCTTTCTTAGCGTCCGCAGAGATCCGATTAAATCCCTTAATTGCTCTGGGGATTCATAATTTCGACTAAACAGAATTAAACCACCAATAGATCGCCTTTGAAGGAGCGCTATTTCGCTTGAATTAAGCGAAGCTCCTTCGATATCAACCATAAGAATGCCTAGAGGTCTTATTCTATCCATAACTCAACTAACCAACGAATTAGAGCTCAGGATTATCACAGATGTTTACACTAAGAAGAACAGTTTTATAAGGAGTTCAGAAACTTATTAATTATACCTAAAGTTATATTGCCATAAACAGATAACTGTATATAATTACAGTAAATAGCGTTACACAAGGCACACAAAATGCAAGAATTGACCTCTAGGCAGGAAGAAATCCTTAATTACATTAAAGAATATCTTCAGCAAACCGGCTTTCCCCCCACCCGCTCAGATATAGCACAAGAAATGGGGTTTAAGTCGCCGAATGCCGCTGAAGATCATCTTCGAGCCTTAGCGCGAAAAGGCGCCATTGAGATAATTCCAGGCACTTCGAGAGGAATTCGTCTTCCAATTAATGAGCAGTTAGGGCTACCAATAATTGGCCAAGTCGCAGCCGGCAGTCCGATCCTTGCAGAAGAATCAATCTCAAATTACTGCGAGATTCCTCCTGACCTATTTGACCCACCTGCGGACTATTTATTGAATGTTAAAGGTACGAGCATGATCGATATAGGTATCCATGAGGATGATTTATTAGCAGTACATAAAACAAATCATGCAAACAATGGGGATATCGTAGTCGCACGCATCGAAGGCGAGGTAAC
>JAQWTK010000028.1 GCA_029242705.1 Gammaproteobacteria bacterium
TGCGATAATGCCATAACTTCCCGGGCTCATACGGGTGTCTAATCCTAGGTCTACGTCAACCAGTTGCCCGCCCCCGCCGCCTTCATTTTGGTCGCGCAGAGCGCCAACCGGTTGATTCCAAGGCTTTGTTATGCGCCCGTCACCGTTGGTGTCTACTACCATTGGGCACCAACCCTGGGATAATTGTTCGTCCTGTGTTTGATCCCAGGTCTGGGTATTTATAAAACCGATTACATCACCACCTCCGCTGAAATACAGCATTCGTTTTTCCCCCCAGCCGAACTGTAGGTGGTGCGTGCCGAAACAGGTATCAATAAGACCGAATTCTTTCGTAGCCGGATCGTAGTATGATGCCTGCCTTGTGCTGCCCCTAGTTGGATAATATTGCACGAATTGGTTATTCGATCCTGGTTGGCACCACTCAGGCAAGTCGTTACCACGTACCTTGGTAGTCATCCACACACGCCCAAGTTCATCAAACATTGGGTTATGCGGATCCGCTGGGCGTTTCCATAGAGCCTCATCACCGTAGTAGGCGGAAGGCACTGGAAATACTTGGGCAAATCGAGTCACCGCTGGGTTGTCTGGGTTGTACTTTACGGCGATGACTATTTCTTCCCACTCATGAGTATTCGGATCGAGTTCCAAAAGAGACCCATGTCCGCCGTCGACGCCATAGACTTTTCCTCCAGCGTTCCGATAAGCGTCGCGCTTGTCGGTCGTGATCTCATCGTGGATATAGGAAGATTCATCGCCCCAGTCCCACTGGGTAATTACTACCCTGCGTTCGGCGCCCATTGGGCGTGGGGGGGTAGGGGGGAGCTCTCCCTCAGCGATACGGTCGGTCCAATCCGCGTACATTTCCATGCCTTTTGGGCCAAATCGATTAGCATAACCAGCCATAAAAGCTCCACGTATGCCCATTGCGGTTCTGTATTGCCAAGCTTCCACGCTTGATTCGAAATTGAGGTGACTAAGATGATCAAGAGTGCGGGTCGCTTTATTGCCTAACTGGTGGCAGAGCTGGCAACCCTGCTTTGTCATGTCAAGCCAGCGGTCTTGGCTAATCATCATCTGCCCAATACCGTTCCCATTCGGGCCAGTCCCCGGGAATTCAGCTTCCCCTGGGACTTCCAAAAGCGAGTACCAATAGTTGGCCGGATATACCTGGGCTGCGAGAATAGGGTCCTCCGCAACGAAAGTGTGAAGCCTGACATTTTCAGCCCCGACACGCAGATAGACTGGGTCAGAATCTAGGAGTCCGTAGCCTCTCACCCAAACTTTAAACTGGGCGTCAGGCATTTCTGGTAGCACGAAGCGGCCCTGATCGTCAGTTACCACAATTTTCGTGAAATGAGTGGGCAAGTCATCGGTTTCAGCGATCACCCAGACTCCGGCCTCGGGACCATGCGCACTTGAGACGCTCCCAGTGATCACGCCCGCGTTCAGGGCTTGCTGACCAAAACTGGACGTGGCTAGGAGTGTTAGAAAAGTGGCAAAGGCCAAGCGAACCGGAAGTCGTGCTTTTAACCAAGAATTCTCTGCCTGATTGGCAGTTTCGCGGATGGGAACTAACATTAAACTAAAACCCTTACTTGGTATAAATTTGGGCGCAATGATTAGCTAGCGCTTGACTGCGATAATATACTATAAAAATTCGAGTCGGTCGCTTTTCCTCAGCTAAATAGGGACTTTATACATTTGAATAATTGCAGTCAAGGCGAATTTTCACTTGAATTCTGCCACTTCATGTTTGAAGAAAAAAATAGCGGTTCTTGGGGGTGGTTTAAGTGGCCTCACTGTAGCGAAGAAGCAAGATGGAGTCTTCGATGTCACGGTATTCGAAAAGTTTTCCGGCGTGGGTGGTAGATTAGCGACAAGAGCCGCTAATCCCATTCTTATAAGTAACGTTGCATTTGGGCATCCAATCGGATTCACTTATACCCAGCGAATCAAAGAAATCCTTTAGCAGCGGCGCAGAGCCCTCTCCCACACCAATTATACCAATATCAGATGATTCAACTGCGGTGATACTAAACCCTAGATGTTGCTACTTCTTTCTCAGCAGATTCGCGGCCGTCCAGCCAGCAGTTCCACCACCCAGTATTACAATAGTTTTTCCAGTAGCGAGATCTACCATACTCATCACAATGTTTTTTATGCTTTTTTATTGCGATTACAACAGGCAATTTGGTATGCCTAATCTTGATAGCTCAGAATAACCAGACGATATTTCAAACTCTATACTAAATAGGACGAAAGACTTTGCAGATTGTTTTTAAGCCCATCAATAGTAGTGATTTATATTATTGCGATGACCTAATGGTGATAATTTTAATTGATCAAAAACTTTATTCAGCCTCATGCTCATGAGGGAAGTGCATCCAACCCGTAATAATGTATTTCTCTCCTGAATTCACAACATTACCCGTGTGGGCATGTGTCCACTCCGCAGGCCATATTAAAGTCTTTCCTTTTTCCGGCCTAACCTCCATATTTTGATGAGCAAATGCAGTTTCGCCTCCGCCCTCTACATCATTTAAATAGCTCATCCAAGCAAGCACTCTAAAACTGTTTTGGATTGAGGTCCTTTCACTATGCGGCTGCTTAAAGTGACCACCTGGTAAATACTTTTGTAAATTAAAGGACCCGATAAATGTATTTGACATTATCGAGGCCAGGAAAGGAAATTGATCGGTATAATCTTTGTAACAAGAAAACAAACAATCTATATACTCCTTAACAGCTCTGTATTCATCCGATTTCAGATCTCGTGGATGCACGGTGATATCTGTCGATTTTTTTGCACCAAGAATTACTGCGCCGGCGGACTGGCCCGGCTCCTGCTTTTCTTGATGGGTCTCAAAAAAATCGACAACCTCATCACAAAGCGAATTCTGCTCAATATTCCAACAGCCGATAAAGTGTGGACTAGAGCCTTCCAAACTAATGCGATTCATATGGTTTACCCAAAACAATCGGAACACCTTTGACAAGGTTAAGCCAAATACTTCCAACCTAAATTTTATGTGTTATTACAACCTATCGAATATCTCTTTAGGACAGACTATCAATTCCATCGAATACCCTTAGGCTAACAAACACCAAGTAGCAACACCATACAGAAAATCTTCATTAGCAATTTTTAGCTTCATTCTTTGCTTGATTGCCTGAGAATTACGCTAAGATTGGTTCAACTATTTTTCCAGCCACATCAGTAAGTCTAAAATCTCGGCCCTGATAATGGTACGTAAGTTTAGTATGGTCTACGCCTAATAAATGCAACACAGTCGCGTGGAGGTCATGCACGTGGACAGGATCTTTCACAATATTGTAAGAAAAGTCATCTGTTTCACCGTAAGTGACTCCAGGTTTTACTCCGCCCCCTGCCATCCACATTGTGAAACAGCGCGGATGATGATCACGCCCGTATATCTCCTCAGTAAATTTTCCTTGGCAATAAACACTTCTACCAAACTCACCACCCCAAACCACCAAAGTGTCATCTAACAGTCCTCGCTCCTTTAAATCTTGAACGAGGGCGGCTTGCGGCTGATCGACATCGCGAGCTTGATTCCCTATACCGCTTGGCAAGCGTGTATGTTGATCCCAACCACGATGAAAGAGCTGGATAAACCTTACATCCCGCTCAGCCAACCTTCTGGCAAGCAAACAATTTCGAGCAAAAGATCCGGATTTTAAGACATCAGGCCCATAAAGATCTAGAGTAGCTTGCGGCTCATCTGAAAGATCGCTTAACTCCGGCACCGAAGTTTGCATACGATAAGCCATTTCGTATTGAGAAATACGAGTCTCCGTTTCTGGGTCACCGTATTCAGCGCGAGTTAGATCATTCAACCTCGCTAAATCATCTAAAAACCGTCGTCGTGTGGCGCTTTGGACTCCCGGCGGGTTAGATAAATATAGAACTGGATCGCCACTGGCAAGAAATTTAACACCTTGATGCTTTTTAGGCAGAAATCCGCTTCCCCACAGCCGGTCATAAAGTGGCTGTCCACCATTTCCTGAGCCAACCGACACCATCGCAACGAAAGAAGGGAGGTCTTGATTCATACTCCCTAAGCCATAATCTAACCAGGCCCCTATGCTAGGCCTCCCAGCCAATTGGGCTCCTGTCTGGAAAAAAGTAATACCAGGGTCGTGATTAATAGCTTCGGTATGCATGGATTTAATAAACGCCAAATCATCCACTATCTTTGCAGTGTGCGGCATTAGCTCACTAACCCATGCCCCAGATTCCCCATGCTGATCAAATGAGTATATTGATGGAACTAACGGAAAGCTCAGCTGACCCGAGGTCATGGCAGTTACACGCTGATTTCCCCGAACCGAAGGCGGCAGTTCTTGGCCGACTAAATCAGCCAACTTAGGCTTATAGTCCCACAGCTCATGCTGCGAGGGTCCTCCTGACTGAAACAGGTATATTACGCGCTTCGCTTTTGGAGCAAAGTGCGGTATTCCTGGGACACCGCCGAAGGACTGCTCTTGAGACATCGCGCTAGTATTCATAAGCGAATTTAATGCCGCACCGCCTAAGCAAGTGCTGGACAAACTCAAGAAACTACGACGGGTTAACCACTGTTTGCGTTCATCAACTGGAGTCATAGTATTATTCTCTTGTAATCGTCCCATCTAAATTTAAGATCAGACTGGCTACCATTTGGTACGCCGCTAAGCGTGCTATGTCTAGCGTTTCATCTCGTTCAGATTCACCTTCACTAACGAGCTTTAGCGCTGCCATCCGGTCCGCTTGATACTCTTCAAGGTAGCCTTGTAAGGCACTCACCAAAATTGATTGAACATTTTCACTAGGGATACGAGATGCTGCCAAACGATACATATAGCTAACATTTTGTTCGGCGGTGTTGTTGTGCAAGTGGCCTTGTCTTAAGGTTCTCTCTCCTAAAGCCCTAGCCGCTTCGACATAAGTGACATCATTCATTAAATTTAACGCTTGCAATGGCGTGTTTGTTCTCGTTGGAGCGACTATATGGGTCTCGCGAGTAGAAGAATCGAATGTAATCATTGCGGGGGGCGGCCGTGTCCTTTTCCAGAAGGTATACAAACTGCGGCGATATAGGTCTGCACCACTAGAAAGGCGATACTCTTGCCCTCGCTCGACAATATCATCCCAGAGTCCTTCCGGTTGATACGGCCCAACCGAAGGGCCTCCGATCTTCTCAGTAAGCAGTCCTGAAACTACTAGAGCCTGATCTCGAATTGTCTGAGCGGGCAGTCGCATGCGCGTTGCTCTTGCTAACAGACGATTTTCAGGATCCCTTCCTATCATCTCAGGTGTAACAGCGGATGATTGAAGATAGGTGGCACTTGTCACAATTAAACGTTGCAAATTTTTTACATCCCAGCCTGAATCAACGAAAGTGGTTGCCAACCAATCTAGCAGTGCAGGATGCGAGGGAAAGTCTCCCTGCGACCCAAAATTGTCCGCTGTTTTTACCAACCCAGTTCCAAAATACATTTGCCAAAATCTATTCACCGTTACGCGACTCATTAAAGGATTTTCGGCTTGCACTAACCAATTGGCAAAACCTAGTCGATTTTTCTCACCAGCTGGCATAGGCGGTAAAATAGAAGGCGTACTGGGAAAAACTTCTTCAGCCGGATTATCATAGACGCCACGATTCAGCCGATAAGTTGGGCGGCGCGGCGTCATTTCTTCCATAACCATTACTGTTGGGAAGTCCTCTTGGAGTGCTTTGCGTTCCCACTCCAATGCCTTCAATTCTTGATAGGCAGAGCGTATCTCTGATGGAGCATATTGATTTAGGAAGCTTAGGCGAAGTTTTCCCCACTGAGCATCGCTGCGCTCAGCTTCCTCAATTCTCGCAATCTCAGAAATAGTTTCCGCCGCAGCAACTATAGCAACTTCTTCCGCAGTAAGAGCTCGGTCATAGATACGAACATCATCAATGTTACCGCGAAAATTAGGCTTTGAAGATCCACTAGCACCTATTCTCAGTGGGTAGCGCTGCGGCAATCGATTGCCGACCAAATCAAGCAACCCATCTAACTCTTGAGAAACACCGTCTATATAGAGGCGCATGCCACCGGGCGTTTTAGAACCATCATAAGTTGCAGCAACATGCTGCCAACGATTTAACTGAATTGGTTTAATTGTTTCTGCGGAAACACCATCATCAAGAACTCGGGTAGATAAGTTAAGCCGAATCTTTCCGTTTTCAATATATATTCCCCAACCTACTTCCCCTTGGTCTCCTTCACTAGCACGCGAGAAAACAACACCATTATCACTAGAGGGATAAATCCAAGCCGATAAACTAAATTCGTCTTCGTAACCCAAGCTTGGTGGGCTACCTGCGTTAATATAACGCTCCCCATCAAAACTTGCAGCAGAGCCAATGCGCCCATCAACAAAATGTGGAAGACCATTTTCCAATGAAGCTTCCACAACCTGTCCAGCGTGAACGCCAGTAATATCTCCATCTAACGCATGATGAACGATTAATCCTTCCTTAAGATTCCAATCCACTTCTGCATCTATGTCACGGGATCTTATTAGTGAATCCTCCCAAGCTTCTTGCTCTCGTTTTATGTCTTCTTCTAACTCTTCAAAGGCCAGCCTAGCCAATCCCAATCGCTCTTCCACATCTCCCAATTGTTCTTGTTGGTCCACAGTAGGAGCCATAATAAAAGGCGGGGAATTTACATATTTAAAGCCTTTGCCGCGCTCGTTAATATTGTTGAAAAAAGCGGAAAATTCATAAAATTCTTTTTGCGGTAGTGGGTCAAACTTATGATCATGACACCTTGCGCAGCCCATTGTTAAACCCAACCAAACCGTTGACGTCGTAGCGACTCGATCGACGGCATATTCAACAAGGAACTCTTCCGGAACAATGCCTCCCTCGGCATTAAGGCTATGGTTGCGATTAAACGCAGTGGCGATGCGCTGATCAAGCGTAGCGTCTGGAAGCATGTCTCCCGCTAGTTGCTCGACAGTGAACTGATCGAAAGGCATGTTGTCGTTGTATGCATTGATAACCCAGTCTCTCCAGCGCCACATCGTTCTTTCGCCATCAGTTTGATAGCCATTGGTATCCGCATAGCGAGCTGCATCTAACCATTCAACTGCCATTTTTTCACCATAGCGGGGAGATTGAAGTAATCGATCTACTACCTTTTCGTATGCATTTGGACTGGCGTCTGCTAGAAAAGCATCAATTTCCTCAAGGGTGGGCGGCAGACCAGTGAGGTCTAGAGATACTCGTCTGATTAGAGTAGCTTTATCTGCCTGGGCAGAGGGCTGCAAACTTTCTTCATCCAAACGTTTCAATACAAAACTATCAATCGGGTTTCTGGACCAGCTTTTATCATTTACGTTTGGAATCACCGGCTTCTCTGGGGGTACAAATGCCCAGTGGCTCTGCCATTCCGCGCCTTGATCGATCCATAATCTAATTGTTTCAATTTCATCTACATTAAGGGCTTCTCTGTCTCTGGGCATTCTGAAATTGGTAGCTTCAGAACTAATACGCTGAAACAACAAGCTACCTTGAGCATCACCCGGAATGACCACGGGTCCCCCGAATACGCCTCGATCGCCGCCGTAGCCTTCTGGATTATCTAGACGCAAGCCCATTTGCCGATTTTGGTCATCTGGCCCATGACATTGAAAACAATTGCGCGACAATATGGGACGAACTTCGCGGGCAAATACTACTTGCCGCTCGGCTGCCTGAATTAGGTCAGCTTGCTGAACCTCACTAAGATCCTCCCCCCACTCTGCACCAGCCTCTATCCAATCTCTCACGGTGTTAATCTGCAACGCGTTAAGTGTTCTTCCGCTAGAGGACGGGGGCATAACTCGAATCATGTCATCCTCTGATATGCGTTGAAAAATTAAGCTGCTATCAGGGTCACCTGGTACCACATGGCTCGCCAAAAAGTCAGGAGTATCCAGTCTGAGGTTAAGCATACGCCGAGCTTCGTCTGGACCATGGCAATCCAAACATGTCGAAGTAAAAATCGGCAAAATATCTTTTGTATATGTGAGTGTATTGTTGGATTGTCCGAAACTATCAAGACAAAGAAGAAAAGTAGTGGCTATCCAGAAAATTCTGGGGGAATTCCTCATTTTCATTTGCGAGGGGTGCTCCTTAATTATGTTCTTATTTTTATTTGGAACGAGCTTTTTCTTATTCACTTAGCCAGCAAATACAAAGTTCCCTAGACATCATGTGCCTGCACATGATTGAACCTTTTATGAGAATCTTTGCTCAGCAACTATATTAAATTCAAAGAGCACAAAAATCTAATGAAAACGAGTGTTTATAATTTATAGATCGGGGCAGGCTTTAGGGCGAGCTACAAAAACTAATCTATTTTTGGACGTACCTTAAACTCAAATATCGTTTGGGTTTCAAAGGGTTCCCTAGGCCTTAAGATCGTTGACGGAAAGTTCAATTTGTTTGGGCTATCAGGAAAATGTTGTGTCTCGAGGCAAAAGGCATGTCGCGATTCATAAACTGCACCTCGCTTGCCAACCAAACGACCGTTTAAGAAATTGCCCGTATAAAACTGCACCCCAGGCTGATCCGTATACACATTCATGACACGCCCAGAAACCGGTGAATAGGCTGCTGCGGCCAGCGTCATGGCTCCGGGAGCTTCATGATTAATCACAAAATTGTGATCGAACCCAGAGCCAAACTGAATTTGTTGATGGCTCGACTCAATGTCTTTACCGATTCGCTTTGCGCTGCGAAAATCGAGAGGGCTGCCGGCTACTTCGACTATCGCTCCTGTAGGGATAGACTCATTGTCCACCATAGTATAGCGATCCGCATTAATCATAATTTCATGATTAAGAATTGAACCCGCATTGTGGCCATCTAAATTAAAATAAGCATGATTAGTTAAGTTGATAACCGTCGCTTTGTCCGTCGTTGCAAAATAATCAATGATCAGTTGGTTTTTATCATTTAGTGTGTAAACAACTGTTAAATCAACTCGCCCTGGATAGCCCTCTTCCCCATCTAGGCTAAACGTTTTCAAAATTAATCGTGCTTCGCTCAAATTTTCAGAGTATTCAACATCCCAAATTTTCTTGTCAAAACCAGCGATTCCTCCGTGAATTGAATTGTCGCCGTTATTTTGCGCCAAAGAATATTGAATACCATCAATCGAGAACCTGCCATCAGCAATGCGATTCGCATAACGACCAAGAATCGCACCCATGTAACCGGCTCCATCAGCGTATGGTTGTGGATTACTGAAACCAGTGGTTATATCGGCAAACTCCCCATCAAAATCGATTGTATTTAGGCTAACGATAATCCCTCCAAGATCAGCGATCTCAACAGTCATACCAGCCTGGTTTTTTAATCTAAATAATTGAACCTCCCTACCATCTTCTAGCACACCAAAATTTTGAACAGTTATACGGTCAAGATTTTCTTGGGCCAAATTATTCACACTGAAAGTTGCCAGAACTAGATACGGGCTTAAGCGCCTTATTACATTTATTAAGAGAGCCAAAGATTTCTGCACGTTATTCATGTTTAATTTCATCGATTGACACAATTTATTTCGAAATGCTGAAAACACCGATATTAAGCAGCTTGCACATTAGCAACAATAACTGAAAACAATCAAGCTGACCTGACATAATAGACTAACGGCACCAATAGTTTTATGCTCGGATAAGTTAAGAATAATACATACGGATTGGAGGGTTTTATGCGAATTTTCTCGGCACTATTTTTACTTAATTTGCTATGCACAACTGCTTATAGTCAGATGCTTGCTAGCTTTAATGATGACGGCTTAACCTATGGCCACGTCCATCTAAACGTTGCGGATATGGACCGACATATTCAAATTTTGGAAGATCATTTTGGTGGGCGCACCGTTGAGAAGGGTAGAAACGCCCAAGGTGACCCTATACTTACTGCAATTGTTCTTAATAATACCTTAATCGCGCTCTCCCCAAGAGAACCGACGATGCCGTCTAGGCAAACAGCCATGGATCACTGGGGTGTCAAAGTCCGAAATATGGAAGATTTTCTAGCCAAGTGGAGGGCCGATGGCCTTTCGGTAACAACTGCAGCTTGGGCGGCAGCACTGCCTAATGAACCAAATGGTTTCACCGGAGACACTTTTATTGGGGCTGAAGGGCAAATTAACGCCTTTGTTGATTTTCCAAACGGTGCTCGAGTTGAACTACAAGAAGACCAGGGGTTACAACAGGAAGTCACGGGTTACCATATCCACTTTAATACTCCTGGCCATGAAGAGTTGCTAGAATGGTATACCGAGTTATTTAACTTAGAAATCAGACCAAGAGGAGCAATCGGGACAACGACTAACGTCCCTGGAATGAATTTGAGCTTTGGCGGCGGCGGAGCAGACCGAGCTGCCACTCAGGGCACAGCTATAGATCATATAGGTTTTGAAATTGACGGTCTGGAAGAATTCTGTCGCGAACTGGAAGCCGCTGGTATTGAATTCCAAGTGCCTTACACCGAGGTGCCAGCCATAGATTTGAATATCGCCTACATCATCGATCCAAGAGGGGTTCGAATAGAGTTCACAGAAGGCTATGACGAATACTGATTCTAGATAATTACTACGTAATTGGGCCTAGCGATTCACCCCCAGGCCCAATTACAAAATTCATGATTAAACTAAAGTCTTGCGATCTCTACTTTGCGAAACCTAAGTTCTCCCGCCCCCCATTGCAGCCCGATTGGCCCTTCACTAAGATCACTGTCCGTTACGTCTGCAGTGACTTCGTTATTTAACTCAACCACCAACCGATCTCCATAAGCAGTAATCCTGTAGACATTCCATTTATCACCAACCATTGGGCGAGGTTCAGCTACTGGGGCCCGGTGGACAATACCTCCAGTACCATATGAGGGATCAGGTCTCTGATCATAAATATTGGCCTCATAGCAATCACGATCCGTAATCCTTTCTGGATTTTGACATCGCATATAGATACCACTATTTGCATCATCACTAGCCCAGAACTCTACTCGTATTACAAAATCGCTATAACTTTCTTTAGTCACAAGCCAAGATGCGCCGCTGCCTTCTGTAGCGCGAATAGAGGAGAGCTCCGCAGTCCAGTTAGCATCACCGACAATATCAAAATTCTCCAGTCCATCCGTTCCATCAATTAAGGTAACCCAACCTCCAGTTGGTTCTGGGATATCGTCTTGCCCACCTCCCCCGGGCGAGCAACCATAAAGCATACCTATCGATCCTATAACCATTAAAGCCTGTAATGAAAACCTCATGTTTTTAACTAATTTTTCCGTACTTCTCATAATTATCTGCCTCAATCTTTTAAATAAGAGATTCAATATTAATTTAATCAATAGGGTAGCCAATCCAATCTTCTTCGAATTGCACGCCCAGACTATTTAGGTACATGGCAACCATATTGTATTGACCAACCGTAAAAACAGTTTCCATCATTTGTCGCTTTGTATAACGTGTTGATAGCTCTGCCCAGGTTTCATCCGAAACTAAAGCATTTAGGTGCAATTCCTCCGCCGCTCTGAGCAAACTAGCGTCCCACCCGCTCCATCTAGGGTCAGTCGAGCCAATAGTAATAGCCCTTAATTCTTGTTCACTAATACCAACAGAAAGTGCTAAACCACGATGAGCAGCCCATTCATAAGCACCTTGATTAAGGTAACCAATTCGAAGAATAAGAAGTTCGCGGTCTCGTATCGGGAGCGTTGATTCTTGTAAAAGGTAGTCTGTAAATTCCAGCCACGCGTTACAGAGTGCTGGCGAATTCGCGCAGGTAGACCAAACACCTAGCACATTGCCATTTCGCGTTCTAGGGACCAGAATAGCAGCCTCTGCAGCACTATAAGGCTTTTGGATTCGTTCAACTCTGGGGCTATCAAGTGGAGGCATACCGGTGTCTTGAGCCAATCCTTTTGAGCTGAGTAAAAAAACAACACTCACCAGTAATGCGTTACTTACAATATTTTTATGCTTACCTTGCATGCTCTTAGATGCCTCCAATTTTTATACTTAAAGCGCTAAAGAGTTTAATAAAAACTACTCAATGGCTTTAATAATTTCTCTAGTTAACCCCCAACGATCAAACCCTTGCCTGCCGTAATCTAAACCACGACGAACTATAACCAAATCATGAGTTGGAACAACGATCGTATATTGGCCTCTATTGCCGGAAGTAGAATATGCGTCTTTTGGAACGTCATTTCTGCTGTCGGGCACTAACCACCATTGCCCTCCATACATGTTACCTATGCTTTCCGTCGCAGGTGCTGGCGTACGCGAAAAATCTATCCATTCGTCGGAAATCAATCGCTCCCCATTCCAGATCCCGTTTTGCAGATAAAGCAAGCCAAAACGGGCCAGATCTCTTGCATTGGTATATACCTGACTACTCAGAACAAAATCACCAAATCGATCCGTGCTAACCAATGTATTGCGCATACCTATTTTGTCTAAAAGAGCTTTACGAGGAAATTCCGCATATTCTTTTTCTCCGCCTAAGGCCCGTTTCATAGCGTAGACGCCTAGCAGGGTGTCATAGTTTTCGTAGTCCCAAAATGTACCAGGTTCACGAATTAAAGCCCGGCTTCTAGCACCCGCCACCGAGCTAGCCCCCGCCCAGTAGGACAAACCGGATCCTATTGCATATTCCAAACCACTATTATCAACATTTTCGAGTCCACTACTCATATTCAGAACGTGCCTAAGAGTTATATTATTTCTAGGGTCTGTCTCTGGTGACCGTGCCTCTGGAAGCCAATCAAACCCTAAGGGCTCATCCAACTCTAATCGACCTTGATCAACCAACATGCCTATCAAAGTAGAGGCAATACTTTTAGCGGTCGACCATGTACGCGTGCGCGTGGTCATATCGAACCCATCAGCATACCGCTCATGAATGATTTGGCCCTTATAAACCACAATTAAACTAACTGTCTGCTGCTCGTCAGATAGGCGATCAAATGCCCAATCGGAAGCCGACTGAAGAGCACTTTGGTCAATAATAGAGGGTAAACTGACATCCGAAATTAAATCACCGTCAGGCCAGGGAATGCTGCTTGGATCTTCTGCCGGGTAAGGAAGCGTAAGCTCAGGCAACCTCTCAATGTCATCCAAATTTTGATCAGGCGGCATAATCACACAGCCGATACCTTCTCGAAACGCCGCACGCATTATGGGCACGGCGCCTGGCGCACCAATTTCTACAGCCTTTTCTTCTATATGAATCCTGTAATCACCCCCGTTAGGATCACCGATAGGTTCGTTAAAAAATTCAAGTTCCCAATCATAAAGCTGCTCGAGAGTTCGATCCGAAGTAAATAAACCGTTGCACATAAATATAGCGTGCTGCCCTCGACGCACCATTTCCCTTTGATGTTGCCAATAATCATAAGCTTCTTCTTGTTGAGCTTGCCCATACTGCGGTATAACGAGGGCAATTGAAAGTAAAGGGAGGGCTAAGCGATTCATTAGAAACTCCTGCTGAATTAAAAACCTCACTCTATTCTATTTTGAGTGGTTTTCGGAAGTATTTTTTGTATATCGAGCCTATTCTTTGGTCTTCCTTAGAACAGAGTAGAAGTTTTAATGAGGTTAATCTAGTACAGCAAAAACTAAAAAGCCCCAACCTACAATGCAGGTTGGGGCTTGATATTAGATGCCTGACAATGACCTACTCTCACATGGGGAAACCCCACACTACCATCGGCGCTGAGTGGTTTCACTTCTGAGTTCGGGATGGAATCAGGTGGTTCACACTCGCTAATGTCGTCAGGCAATTCAGATGCCGAGTTGCTTTGTTATAACGCAAAAACAAATCAGCCATGTCTTAACAATCAGGCGAATAAAGAATGTAATGTTATAACTTTCGGTTATACATAATAACTCTGTACTGAAGTTGTTGAGTCGCTATTTCTCATACAATCATTTTCTATATTTAGAAAGTACATGATTATATGGTCAAGCCTCACGTGCAATTAGTACTGGTTAGCTCAACGCCTCACAACGCTTACACACCCAGCCTATCAACGTCGTCGTCTTCAACGGCACTTCAGGAGGATCAAGTCCTCAGGGAGATCTCGTCTCGAAGGAGGCTTCCCGCTTAGATGCTTTCAGCGGTTATCCTGTCCGAACATAGCTACCGGGCAATGCTTCTGG
>JAQWTK010000047.1 GCA_029242705.1 Gammaproteobacteria bacterium
GTGTTAGCTTGCTCTAGAGCTATTTCCATAATCTCTTCAGTAATACCTTGGATTTTTATATCCATCTGCAAGGCAGTGATACCTTTCTCAGTGCCGGCAACTTTAAAATCCATATCACCAAGGTGATCTTCGTCGCCAAGAATATCGGTTAGAACAGCAAAGCGCTCTCCTTCTTTTATAAGCCCCATAGCGATGCCTGCGACTGGAGCAGATAAAGGCACACCCGCATCCATCATGGACAAACTACTTCCGCATACGCTTGCCATGGAACTCGAACCATTTGATTCAGTAATTTCCGAAACCACTCGAATAGCATAAGGAAATTCTTCTTCGCTCGGCATTACTGCCGCGACACCTCGTCTAGCAAGTCGACCGTGTCCAATTTCCCTACGCTTAGGCCCACCCATAAACCCCGCTTCACCTACCGAATAAGGGGGGAAGTTATAATGAAGCATAAAAGGGTCTTTCCTCGAACCTTTGAGATCTTCAATTAGTTGAGAATCCCTTACCGCTCCTAACGTAGTAACAACTAACGCTTGTGTTTCACCTCGAGTGAACAAAGCAGACCCATGAGCTTTGGGAAGCAGACCGGCCTCCACATTTATATTCCTAACGGTTTTGGTATCCCTGCCATCGATACGCGGGGCTCCATCTAAGACACGATTACGGACAGTGTTCTTTTCTAACGCACCGAAAATTTGTGAGACATCGCCCTCACTAACACCTGACTCTTCGTCAGCGAGCTCTTCCACCGCGCGATCTTTAAGTTCAGCTATTGCGTCGTACCGCTTCATTTTTTCCGAAATCTGATACGCCTCAGAAACTCCCGAGCCAAACTTCTCTTTTACTGCTGATTCCAAAACAGTATTCGTATCCGGAGATACCCACTCCCACGGCTCCTTCCCAGCCTCGGCCTTTAATTCATTAATTGCACTAATAACGACTTGCATCTCTTGGTGCGCAAAAAGTACGGCACCCAACATTTGATCTTCGCTAAGTTGCTTAGCCTCTGACTCAACCATTAATACTGCCGACTGCGTTCCCGCGACAACCATGTCTAAAAGAGAAGTTTCTAATTGACTGTAGCTTGGATTAATCACATAACCGGCTTCGTGGTCATAACCGACACGAGCGGCACCAATTGGCTCGGCAAATGGGATCCCCGATATGGCTAATGCTGCTGACGCACCGATCAGAGCAGGAATATCTGGATCCTCGTCTTTAGTACCTGAAATGACCGTACAGATAACCTGAACTTCATTCATAAAACCCTTCGGAAACAAGGGTCTTATAGGCCGGTCGATCAAGCGAGAAGTTAACGTTTCCTTCTCAGTAGGGCGTCCTTCTCGCTTAAAAAATCCACCAGGAATCTTTCCGACCGCATAAGTTTTCTCTTGGTAATTTACTGTTAATGGGAAAAAAGGCTGACCTGGGTTCGCTTGCTTTTTCCCAACAACCGTTGCCAATACTTGGGTATCACCCATAGTCACCATAACAGCTCCTGTTGCCTGTCTGGCTATTTTTCCTGTCTCCAAAGTGACAGATTGATCGCCAAATTGAAAAGTTTTACTTACTGGATTAAACATATTTTCTCTTCCTAATAACTCAAAGCTCGTGTCTAACTCTTACTCCGAGCGAATATTTTTTTGAATACTTCGATTAATAAAAATTTCGAATTATCGACGCAAGCCAAGACGCTTGATTAACGTTGCGTAGCTTTCGACATTGGAACGCTTCAAATAGTCGAGCAACTTTCTTCGACTATTCACCATACGGATCAAGCCGCGACGCGAATGGTGATCTTGCGTATGCTCTTTAAAATGAACCTGTAATTCATTGATGTTTGCAGTCAACAATGCAACTTGGACCTCTGGCGAGCCAGTGTCACCTTCCCCTGTCGCATACTCTTTGATAATTGTTTCTTTTTGATCAGCCGATAAAGCCATTTTATTCCTCCATAATATGCTCTTAAATTTCCGCTGCAGTAGTTCTAACTACGTGCAACTATAAAGTTCAACATCCTTTTAAAATCAGAATAACCATGCATATTAATAGATACCTGATACTTTCCTTTACATTAACAAGAATTCTATTTGAACGTTAAGATACGACCAAACGCCTTGGAGCAACCTTACCATCGGTATCAATTTTACCGATACCAATAAATCGCTCTTCTTCATACAACCTAACGAACCCCTCTTTTACTAAATGTTTGACGGTAACAGCTTGCCCATTTTTTACGCAACCAGCGCTAATACTCGGAAGGGTTACCTCCGGCAACTCAATTATCGCTTGATCCATTGGAATCAGAAATTCATCCAGCTTATCAATCCCGCCCAATAATTTAGTTTCTCTCAAAACTTCTAAATTGACACTATTTTCGATAGTGAAAGGGCCCGCTTGAGTTCTACGCAACGCTACCACATGCGCACCACATCCAAGCTCTAACCCAAGATCATCTGCTATGGCTCGAATATAGGTGCCTTTACTACAGGTAATATCTAATTCAATCAAATTACCTTCGAAATTTAAAAACTCTATTGCATAAACAGTAACCAAGCGCGGGTTACGATCAACACTGATACCTTTTCTCGCCAACTTATAAAGCGGCACCCCATTCTTTTTCAGCGCAGAATACATTGGCGGTACCTGCTGTATACTTCCAGTAAAATTTTTTAGCGCTTCTTCTATGTCTCCATGACTGAGCGATAATTTGTCATTCTTTTTAATTAAATTTCCTGCACTGTCTCCACTATCAGTTCGTTCTCCCAGCTTAATCTGCGCAACATAGCGCTTATCAGAATCTAATAAAAATTGTGAAACCTTCGTAGCCTCCCCAAAACATAGCGGCAAAACTCCTGTCGCTAAGGGGTCAAGACTACCTGTATGGCCTGCTTTATTAGCCTCATATAATTTCTTAGTATCCTGTAAGGAGAAATTTGAGCTTTTGCCCATGGCTTTATCTAATACGATAATGCCATCTACATTTCTACCTTTATCGCGTCGCCTCCTCACAAAACCACTCTCACTCAACCTACTCTCTACTTTCAGAACTCTGATTTCTATCTGCCTCTAATGCGTCATCAATTAAGCCAGACAATTGCTGCCCCCTCTCGATACTATTATCATAATGAAATTGCAATTTAGGTATAATGCGCGCGCGAAGCCTTTTCGAAAGCATTGTCCTAAGAAATCCCGAAGCCCTCCTAAGAGCGTTTATATTTTCCTTAATTTCTAATCTGTCCAATTCACCAGGAGAAGATAAGGTAAGGTCATTGACGGCAGGGTCTTCGCTCAATGTATTTAGCACGGTCACATAAACCTTGGCATTTGCTAAATCTCTACTAACGTCCACGCCAGTTATCGAAACCATGCCAACTCTAGGGTCACTCACCTCAAGCTGTATAAGTGAGGCTAATTCTCTTTGAATTTGATCTCCAACCCTTTGTGCTCGCGAAGAAACGTCTGCCATTTTATTTCTCCAAGCTACAAGCTTCTCGCTATTTCTGTGGTTTCATAAACTTCAATTTTGTCGCCTATTTTGACATCGGTATAATTCCGAACACCAATACCACATTCCATGCCATTTCTGACTTCTGTCGCGTCGTCTTTAAATCGTCTTAAGGATTCCAGTTCTCCCTCATAAATTACGACGTTATCCCTTAAGACCCTAATCGGTTTACTTCGATAAACCGTACCCTCAACTACCATGGTACCAGCTATCTGACCAAACTTAGGGGAGTTAAAGACGTCACGGACTTCGGCAATCCCAACTATTTCTTCTCGTATTTCTGGTGAGAGCATGCCTCCCATTATTTGTTTTGCATCATCTATCACATCATAAATAACGTTATAATACCGAAGCTGCACAGCTTCAGCTTCAATGATATCCCGAGCAGACTTGTCTGCGCGGACATTAAAGCCAACCACCATAGCGCTAGAAGTATTCGCGAGATGAGCGTCACTCTCCGAAATTCCGCCGACGCCAGCCGCTACAATATTTATGGCTACTTCATCGGTCCCCAATTTTTGCAAGGAGCTGGAAATAGCTTCTAAAGAGCCGCGAACATCTGCCTTCAAAATAATATTAAATATCTTTTTCTCATTAGCACCTATCCCAGCAAACATGTTTTCAACCATATGCGATTGTTGTTTTGCCTGCAGGACATCTTTGTGACGCGAACGTCTAAATTCTGCTACTTCCCGAGCTTTTTTCTCATCCAAAACAACTACAAATTCATCTCCGGCATCAGGAACACCATTTAAGCCCAAAATCTCCGCGGGAATAGAAGGCCCAGCCGATTTAATATTACTCCCTTTCTCATCGATTAAGGCTCTAACTCTCCCATACTCATGACCCGCAAGCACAATATCGCCCGCATTAAGTGTGCCATTCTGAACAAGTACGGATGCGACTGGCCCCCTACCTTTATCCAAGCTAGATTCGATGACGACGCCTTGCCCGGGAACATCAATATAAGCACTGAGCTCTAATAATTCTGCCTGTAGGAGTATTGCTTCCAATAAATTTTCAACCCCCGAGCCGGTAATCGCAGAAACTTCAATAAACTGAACGTCTCCACCCCAATCTTCAGGGATAACCTCCATCGCTGATAATTCATTTTTGGCACGATCGGCATCTGCACCCTCTTTATCCATCTTGTTTACGGCCACGACCAAAGGAACGTTGGACGCTTTCGCATGTTGAACAGCCTCCTCAGTTTGTGGCTTCACTCCATCATCAGCCGCAACTACTAACACGATTACATCTGTAGCTTTAGCTCCTCTTGAACGCATCGCCGTGAATGCGGCATGGCCCGGAGTATCAAGAAAGCTAATCATGCCGTGTTCTGTTTCCACATGATAAGCGCCGATGTGCTGGGTAATGCCGCCGGCCTCACCAGACGCCACTGAAGCTTTCCGAATGTAATCAAGCAATGATGTTTTTCCATGATCAACATGACCCATTACTGTTACAACCGGCGCCCTTTCTATTTTATCTTCACCAGCGTCAGAAAAAAGTGAATCAGCCAGCTCTTCTTCAATTGCATCCTGAGAAACAAATTTTGCTTTGTGGCCCATTTCTTCAATAAGAAGAGTAGAGGTATCCTGATCCAGGACCTGATTAATAGTAGCCATGACGCCCATATTAAAAAGTGATTTAATTATTTCTCCTGACTTTACTGACATTTTTTGAGCAAGATCTGAAAGAGAGTTTGACTCGCCGATAATTATCTCTCGTGCAATAAATTCAGTAGGTTTTTCGAACGCATGCTGCTGAGCTGAAAGTCTAGCCTTGCTCTTACGACCACCACCTCGCCTTCCCCGACCACCCATTTCATCAAAATCATCGCCCTCGAGAACAAAATCATCATTAACATGAATCGTTTTATTCTGCCTCTTCGGTGCTTGAGACTTTGCTTTTTTACGTAAATTAGACTTCTTCTTATCTATAGGGTCATCGGCGTCTTCTCGCCCACCTGCCTTTCGCTTGGTTGCTTGCTTATTTGCTCTAGCTCCGTCGACTTCTTTAAGTGGAGCCTCAACGGGGACTTCCTTTTCGGGAGATAATTTCGCAGCTTCTTCGTTTAGAGCTTTTTCCTCTATTTCCCCCGAAGTCTTTGACTCTTCATCAATTACTGCTTCTTTTACTTGTTCAGTCTCTGCGCCTTCTATTGGAAGCTGAGCAACTTCGTCTTCGATCTCTGCTGGCGGCGCATCAAGGTCCGATGATTCTGCTTCAACACGCTTGACATAAGTCCGCTTTTTACGGACCTCAACATTTACTGTCTTCCCTCTCCCATGAGTCGCAGCCGATTTCAATGTGCCGATAGTTTTTCGTTTTAGCGTAATTTTCTTTGGCGCAGCGGCAGTAGCATCTTTATCCCCATGGCTTCGCCGCAAAAATAATAGCAATGTATTTTTGTCATCGTTGGAAATGAGCTCGTCCGGCTTAGCATGGGGCAGCCCCGCCTCTTTAATCTGAGACAGCAATTTATCAACCGATACTCCGACCGTTTTGGCTAATTCACTGATTGTTACATCTGCCATTCACCTACTCCTAATTACCGCGCCTTCAGAAGAAGCTATTCTTCAAACCAGGGGGCACGAGCCTCCATAATTAACTTGCCAGCCTTCTCTTCTTCCATGCCCTCAATATCCATCAACTCGTCTACCGACTGCTCAGCCAAATCTTCCATATTAAGGATTCCCTTTTTTGACATCTCTATAGCTAAAGCATCATCCATACCTTCCATGTTTAATAAATCATCAGCGATATTTGCAGACGACAAATCCTCTTCCGAAGCTATCGCTTGAGTAAGAAGTGCATCTTTCGCTCTATTACGAAGCTCATTTGCTATCTCTTCATCAAACCCTTCAATTGCTAGAATTTCATCTAATGGAACATAAGCAATTTCTTCTACAGTTGTGAATCCTTCTTGAACTAATACTTCTGCAACCTCTTCATCAACACCCAGTTTTTTTACAAATACTTCCATAAAGCTACTGGCTTCTTGTTGTTGCTTTGCAGCTGCATCTTCTTCGCTCATCACATTTATTGTCCAGCCCGTCAATTCACTTGATAAACGAACATTTTGTCCATTCCTTCCTATGGCTTGAGCTAGATTTTCCTCTTCAACTGCAATGTCCATCGTGTGGCTATCTTCTTCAACGATAACAGATGCCACTTCCGCTGGTGACATCGAGTTAATGACCAACTGAGCAGGATTATCATCCCAAAGTATTATGTCGATCCGCTCATTCGAAAGCTCATTAGAAACCACTTGTACTCGAGAACCACGCATTCCTACACAAGCACCAACGGGGTCAATACGCCCATCATTTGTAGAAACTACGATCTTAGCTCTAGAGCCTGGATCTCTAGCAGCCGCTTTTATCTCAATAATTTCTTCCGAAATTTCTGGTACTTCAATTTTGAACAATTCGATAAGCATGTTTGGCGATGTTCTACTAAGGAACAATTGCGGACCTCTTTGTTCTGATCGAACATCTGTAAGTAATGCCCTTAGGCGGTCACTAGTCCGAAATGTTTCTCTTGGAATCATTTGATCGCGAGGAAGAAGCGCTTCGGCATTACTGCCAAGGTCAACAATAATATTATCTCTCGTCACTTTCTTAACTGACCCTGTAACTAGCTCACCAATCCGATCTTTATACTCAGAAATTACAATGTCGCGTTCAGCCTCTCTTACCTTTTGGACGATCACCTGCTTCGCGGTTTGAGCCGCAATCCGACCAAATTCCGAGTTATCAATTTTTTCTTCCCAAGTATCTCCAATGCCCAATGATTTATCTTTTTCTGCTGCCTGATCTAGAGTAAATTGAGAGCCTTCCTCCAGATATTCCTCTTCTTCAACCACCGTCCAAACTCGAAAAGTTTCATAGTCTCCCGTTTCCTTATCAACAGAAACTCTGCAATCAATTTCCTCGGCATCATGAAGCTTTTTGGTAGCGATTGCTAAAGCAGACTCAATTGCTTCAAAAATTACAGTACGAGAAACCCCTTTCTCATTAGAGACTGCATCAGCAACCATTAAAATTTCTTTACTCATCATAATCGTTTCACCTTACTCAAAACCAACTTTTGGTTTCACTTGCGGAGCATGGAGTTCATTTACTCAAACACAATATTTGCTTTCTCAATATCAGAATACCCAAGCTGAACATTTCCTTGCTCAACTTGGAGACTAATAACCTCATCAGTAACACATTCAATCTTTCCTCTAAATTTTCGCCTTCCTTCAATAGGCGTCCTTATCCGAACATTAACTACATTTCCTACAAATTGCTCAAATTGACCAACAGTAAATAATGGCCTATCCAGACCAGGTGAAGAAACTTCCAAGGTGTACTCGCCTGTTATTGGAGCTTCAACATCTAATATTGCACTCACCTGACGACTAACTTTTTCACAATCCTCTACCGAAATTCCGCGGTCACGTTCAATATAAATTCGCAACAGCGAGTACTTACCTTGCAATAGGTGCTCGATACCCCACAACTCCACACCAAGATCTGAGATTGCGGGCTCTACCAAATTCTTTACTAACTCTACGCTAGTTTTCACTCTTCTATACTTCCATTTCTTTTGATGGAAGAAACATCTGCAAGTACGGCAGATACAAAAAATGGGCCGGTGGCCCACTCTCAAATTCTCCACATCTGAGGCCTCTAAAGACCTAGTGCGAAACTACTTTTTCGACTCAAAATCAACAATATCAAGTTAAATTCAAGTCTTAAACTATTGGTAGCGGGGGCAGGATTTGAACCTACGACCTTCGGGTTATGAGCCCGACGAGCTGCCAGACTGCTCCACCCCGCACCAGATCTCTTGCAAACCCTTGTTTTTAAAACAAAAATTGTGGGCTAATTTCCTGCAGCCACAATCTCGCAAGGGGGACGCATTATATGGAGGAGATGAGTCGAGGTCAAGAACTGGCGCGGCTTTGCGCGCTATTTAAAGAGATTCACGGTAATAAACTAAAAGCCTCAATTCTAGAAATCTTTGTGGTTATCCTAATTTTGCAAGATATATAAGGAGTGAAAGACGAATTGAACCAAACCTCTCAATTAGTAATTGGTATACTCTTACAACCCTTTTTGCCATGGAACGATCCCGCTTAATTATTTTACGCCCGTCACCAGAGGCTTCTATCTTAGTATTCTGTAAAATAAAACGCTCATGATTTTTAGTTTTGACTTAAAATTGACTTTGTAAAGTCCTTGGCCTTAGGATCATTTTTCAAAATCGCACTCAATGTATGAACTAATCGACTAAACCTAACCTTGAGAGGTCTCCCAACGGTGACAAATATTTGGAATAAAAAATTCGCAGCAAATATATTTACTCTTGCCCTTTCTTCCATTCCTTTATCTTTTGTTATGGCAGCAGACCCCCTTGAACCTTATTTAGCGAAGACCACATACTTGGATGCAAGTTCAACTCTCTCAACAGGTTGTGCCTATATAAATTCAAATACCCCAGGGTTAGCGGAAGCGCTCTCTATTGATTTCAAGTTAGATGGAGGAGCATTAGTAATTTCAGGTTTCAAAGAAAAGGATCGTCGCCCACTCATTGGTTGTGACGACTTATTAGAAGTTAGCCTGGATGCTCAGGGCAAACTGACGTCCGCGTTATTTTCGACTTCTAATCTAACAATTAGTGGTGGTGATTCGACGATATATAATTTAAGCGCAGGGTTTAGTGAAGCAAGAAAGCCCCTCGCCAAAAATGGCGGGTACTTGTTTGATGAGATCACCTTCAGCGTGAGAAGTTGTTCTGATCTGACCAAAAATGCGGTTCCCGTAAACCCTCTGGATTACGTAGGAAATATAGGCGCCTTTATGGAAAAATCTAGCACACGCGCCATAACGCCTTACCTTGACAACCCCAATGAGCCCGGCCAATACACGAGATATGGGCCCGTGGCGCACTGGGTCTATGAGGAAGCATTAGAACTTGCTGCGAGTTCTTATTTGCAAAAATTTGATGACTTCGTGCCAGAGGAAGACGACTCTGGTTCCGGAGGATTTAAGATTACTTACCAAAATTACCAGAATTACATGAACGCACTCTGCGATGTCTATCTGCAGAAAGATTCAAAGGTTAACCTTTTTCAAAAGGCCCAGATGTTTATCAACCGGGGACTAGATTGGGTCGCTCATCCAGCGAACTGGACTCTGTTCGAATACATTGAAACAGGCCGAAATGTTATTGCTGCCCCAAGTCCGGCGGGCCTGGAGTACTACACAAAATACACAACGGGCGCAGGAATAATGATTGTTGCGGGGGACAATATCGATGATGAAGCACTGCTTGTTGCGAGAGATGCCTACATTTATATGACATCGGCCAAACCAGAAATAAGGGGTATACTACAGAGGAACCATGCGAGGGTTTCATTGTTCGCTGAAAACGCTTCCGAATTACCAGAATTTGGGCCCGACTTCGCAGGCGAAATTGGGGGTTTTGCTCAAGGGCGAAACGATACAACCTTCACTGCAAACGCTACCTGGCAATGCTACAAGGATAATTTGGTAGCCGGTGGCAATCCGGTGATTCATGAATTAGGTCATGTGCTTAATCACTTGGTTTTTGAAGAAACTAATGAGATGTACTGGTATGACAGGGTTACAAAGTTTGCTTATGAAGCACGAGAAAACGGTACTATGCCCCCAGAATCGCCCCTGGGTGAATATTGGGCACAAGCCGTGGAGGGCTACATTATGAATAAGGGAGAGGCATTCAAGGGTTTATTCCCAACAAGAGAAGATATCGCGGAAAAGCACCCTGGTATTTATGACTTGTTAACGCGGTATCTGCCAACCGAGCCATGGGACTATTGCCCTGATTATGTCGCTCCAGAAAATTAACTAGAACATCGTAAATTAAGAACTAATGTTCAAAAGCTAGAATAAACCAACTGTATGTAAGCTAAGAGGACTAAAAGGTGAATAAAATTCTTATAAAAATTATTGCTTCGGCTTTTTTAATAAATGCTTCGTCTGCTTTTGCTGATCATCATCTAATGGCCGATGCCTCTGTGATTATTCCAAAAGAGGAAGTGGATTCAACCTTACTCCAAGGGCTCGCCAACATAGCAGAAGGTCGAACAGTAAGTGATATAGTCGTCAGACATATTGATGTCGGAGAGGAGCACATAGGAGTTTCAGTCGTCCAACGAGACAAAGTTGAAATAAGAGAAACAGAAACTGCTATAGCTCACGTCGATCTAGACGAGATCTATTACATCGTGGCGGGTGAAGGCACAATGATTACCGGCGGAAATTTTACTAACCCAACAGAGACTAATAGCTCGCTATTAGGACCAATGCTTAGGGGTGAGGTTACTGGAGGCACGCACCAGCCAGTAAAGGTTGGTGATATAGCGATAATACCGAAAGGCATGCCCCACGGTTGGCATGAAATAACATCCGATACGATAAGCTACATTATCTTTAGAGGCGACCCTAATAAGGTAATGCAGATAAAGAATAGCACAGACTAATTCGAGGCAAACTAAATACTAATTAGGGGCTTGCAGCAACAAGCCCCTAATTAATTACAGAAGTTTATTAATCATAAATCGTGAGGTTATAAGCTCAATCCTAAGGCTTGATTCTGTTTATAAGCGCAATAGTAAAACTCGCTACCCACATGCCTGCAGCCGCAATGGCAATCCCGTCTATACTGGTGTTTAAATATTCACCTATCATTGGAATCTCATTAAGGTTGTCCGCCGCATTTGGTGCCGCTACCGCTACGATAAGATAAGCTGTCCTCTCTACAATCTCAGTAACTGGGCTCATAATACTGCTCACAATCCCGAGCAATAAAAGGATTAGCGCAGAGTAGGGTATGGTAACCACTGAAGCTGCTATTGCTATAAGCACCATCGCCGCCATTAAACTTTTTTCTAAATTCATATTACGTTCCTCGCTAATCTAATTTAGTTTTCGCGCAACATCACTAACTACATTATTTCTTTAGGGCAAACCCTAAGTCCATAACACGCATTTAGTAAGTGTATTTAATAAGCTCGAAGTAATAAGGGAGCGCTACAAAAGATTATTTGTACGCCCCCAAAAAATACTCACCCCATAATTCGAGTCTTAATGTCTCCAATCAAAGTGGCTATGGCGTAACCATGGATAGCGACGGTGAGGTTAACTAGTAGGTCTTCACCCATCCCTCCTATCGCAGGAATAGCATCTCCAAAAGTACCCCCCATTAAGGGAACTGCAATGGCGGCAGCGTAAACCATCCCTTGAGTAGCCCGGTCATCAACAGGGCTCATCAAACCATGAGCCAATCCAATTATAATTAGTAATAGGCCCCAGTATTCAAAAGACACAAATACAGCTATCAAACTAATTGCGACAGCTGCCATGGGAGCAATTTTATCTATATTCATCACGTGTTCCCCTCAATTCGATCAGTTTTAGTGCAGTGAAACTAACTGCTTATTAATAGCTCCTCCAAAATAAGGCATTTGCCGTGCGCCTTTTTGGAGCATCCTTCTACCTCAATTAACTATAACTGCCCATTTTCCTTAAAACTTTAGTATCGGGGGGTAATTATTGTTAGTGGGTTATACTTTTTATTCTTCTATCTAACTAATATTGGTGGGAATTAACAAAAAATATAATTTATGGAATTTTTACTAGCGGGGCCTACAATTTTTATGACCACCGATGCATTAGCTGCAACTGCCTCCATGCTGGAAATAAATGGCAGGTGAATCCCATAGCCAGAAGAACTAACTATATGTTAAATGTTAATTGTAGGTTAATCAGGCTTACTATTATCTAAATGAACAGGCTTACCATGTGGCGTTATCTTGTAGGCATTTTCCCAAGCAAGCTTGGCGCTCTTCAGCTTTGATATATCTGTGATTCTCTTTTCAGAAACTATGCGCTCCAACGCTTTAACCCAATTGAGATAATAATCGCTCCCATCGGATGGCCCTCCACGAATTTTTGACTCCGCGATTACTTCAGAAAAAATCTTCGCCCACTCTTCCCACGTAAAACACCCGGCACTCGAAAGCGTTAATACGATCGCGAAAGCCTGAGCCTCCCAAGGCTCGGAAAACACCCTATCATCGTTATCCAACTCAAAGCCCACAAAATTCACCTAGTTTTTTTAAAATCATTTGAGTTATGAATCTGTCTCAAGGTAGCTCTCCCAAACATCCACATAAACAAAATCATTATCATGGCCTAAGCTTTCCCAAAGCACCCTCGATGAAAACTTTACCGTATAAACATGCTGAGGATCATCGTAAGGTTGTTCGTCATTTTCATCAGTATCTTGCAGTGCGTAGATACCCCTTTTTCCTACGATGACCCCGCCCTTATTTCTGATGTATCGAGGCAAACGATTATGGCCACATTTTGTTATCTCTTTTGCTCTTACGAGATCACCTATGTCAAATTTAGCCTCTATTTCAAAATCTAAGAGACCGGAGCCCAAACTAGAATCAGGAGGAGGATCCAGTGGGGGCATTAAATGATCGGGGTCAGCGTGTCCGTTATTTAATTCCGCCAGAGTGACTATTCCGGACTGCAAAGCTTTTTGTTCGTTTACAAAAAACCATCGCTCGTAGTAAGACATACTCAAATAATCTTCTGAAGGTATTTTTTCTAAATTATATCGAAAGCTGCCCCAGCTTTTATATCTTCCCCAGGGATACCAGCTAGTGGCCAGGGCATATACCCGCCCTTCCCATTTCTCATGGAATACTACGTCACTCTCTTCCACTTTGACTGGTCCGTACCCGCTCATACCGCCCATGTCATGAATATCTCTCTTCTTCAAATCAATCCCTCTTCCCTATAAGATAGCTACGCCAATCATCGAGTCTCTAGTAACTAAACTCGCTAATTCTTCCTCAGACATATGGGCGGTTCCTTCTGGCCTCCTTGGCAAGACCAAATACCTCGTCTCTGCAGTACTGTCCCAAACACGAATTTCAGTTTCGTTAGAAATCTCTAGTCCAAACTCTTTTAATACAGCTCTTGGTTCTTTAACTGCGCGCGATCTATAAGCTGAGGATTTATACCAAGTAGGGGGTAAGCCAAGTACTGGCCACGGATAGCAAGAGC